>JAUHYB010000535.1 GCA_030426745.1 bacterium | reverse complement strand
CGCGGTTCGCTCAACCGCGCGGCGCGCGCGCCGCCCAGGCGAAGCCCGCCCAGCCGATCAGGAAGGCCGTGCCGCCGAAGGGCGTGATCGCCCCGAACCAGCGCGGCGCGCCGAGCGCCATCGCGTAGAGGGACCCGCTGAACAGCACGACGCCGGCCAGGAAGCACCAGCCGACGAAGCCGGCGCGGGCGTTGCGCTCGCGCCAGACGCCGAGCGCGACCATGCCCAGGGCGTGCAGGCCCTGGTACTGCACGGCGGTCGCCCACCACGCGGCCTGCTCCGCGTCGAGGCGGTCCTTCAGGCCGTGCGCCGCGAAGGCGCCGAGGGCCACGGTCAGGAAGGCGCACAGCGCGCCGGCGGAGGTCCAGGTGAGTCTCATCGTTCGGTCTCCTGGTCGGGCTCGACCGGGGTGGGCTCGGGCAGGCCGCGCGAGAGCGCGCGCGAGATGTCGCCGGCGAAGTCCTCTTGCGCGGTGAGCTCGGCCAGCGGCGAGCGCAACAGCGACGAGCGCACGTCCTGATAGCGCTGCATGCGCTCGGCGACGAGCGCCTCGAGCCGCTTCGCGATCTTGCGCAACGACAGGCCGTGCAGGCCGAGCGCTTCCCACTCGTCCTCCGGAACGAGCCGCTCGACGAGCGCGGCCGGGCCGGGCGGCAGCGTGTGGATCAACGCGTGGATGCGGTCGTCCTGGTGGTCGCGCGACGCGCGGTTGCGCATCCACAGGCCGGTGGCGGCCAGCGCGAAGCCCGCGGCCCACAGCGTCATCGAGACCGGGAAGTCCAGCCCGCTGGGCGGGAAGCCCAGCTCGTGCGGCGTGAACGAACCGAGCTCGACGGTCCGCACGGCTTCGAGCCACGGCACGTCGATCCACGACAGGATCGGCAGCTCGATGCTCATCACCTGCCAGCGGTGTTCCGAGCCCTGCCACGTGATCCACAGGCGGAAGACCAGCATCAGGCCCATCGCGATCAGCGTGCCGCCGGTGATCTCCGGGCCGCCCGGCTGGACGCGCGCGCGGCGTCGCGCGAGCAACCAGAACAGCAGCAGCACCTCGAAGAACATCCACGAACCGCCGGGGGCGAGGACGCCGGCGACGCAAAAGCTCATGCCGAGGAAGCCGCAGGCCGCGCTGAAGCCCGCGATCCAGTCGGTGGGCAGGCGGCCGGCGACGCCCGCTTGCACGAGGCTGGCCGCGAGCGCGACCAGCGCGCCCACGCCGAGCGCGGTGAAGCCGGTGCCGACGAGGTCGCCGTTGCCGTCGACCTGCAGCCCCAGCAACAGCCCGCCGAGGCCGATCATCAGGCACGCGAGCGCGAGGTGCAGCTCGGCGTGCCGCGTCGCGGCGGGCGCGGCGCGGCGGGCGCCCGGGCGGACCAGGTCGGCGCGCGTCACTCCTCGCACTCCCCGTCGAGGTCGCGGAACAGCACCTTCGCCTCCTCGTGGAAGCCGACGAGCAGGTCGTCGCTCGACTCCAGCAGGCTGACGGCGCGGCCGTAGCGCGCTTGCAGCGCCGCGCCGAAGTCGGTGCGCCCGCGCTCGGTGATCCCGACGACGCGCTCCAACGTGCTGCGCGCGCGCTCGTACGCGGCGTCGTCGCGGCCGAAGGTCGGCGCCTGGTACGCGGTGCGCATGGCGCGCCCGTACAGCACGACGGCGGACAGCGCGGGTTCGTACAGGAGCGGATCCTCGAGCGACGCGTCGGCGCGCTCGAACAACCACGCCGCGTACAGACCGCCGAGGCGTCCGGCGTCGGACCCCCCGCCCATGAAGCCCGGTTCCCAGGTCGTGCGCCGCGCGAGGGTGGTGAGCAGCGCGAGCGAGGCGAGCGCCTCCTCGGAGTTGCCGCGCGTGAGTTCGGCGGAGAGCTGCTCGAACTCGAGGCCGCTGGCCGTGTCGAGCCACGCGCCGAGGCGCGGGCAGCCCTGCAGGTTCGTGACGACGTCCCGCGCGCGGACCCAGCGCGCCCGCCGCGACTCGGCGACGTACTCGTCGAGCTCCTCCAGCCGCAGCGTGCCGCCGCGCTGCAGGAACTGCATCGGCGACGGCAGGCTGAGCGCCGCGTCGTCCGCGGCCGGCCCGAACGTCCGCGCGGGTTCCCACGCGCGCACCCAGAGCGCCCCGGCGAGCAGCGCGACCGTCACGCCGACCATGGCGCGCAACCACCCGCGCCCGGCGATGCTGCCGCGATCCGTCATGGGGTGAAGGTACCGAGCGGGAGCGCGGGGGAAAGTACGGTGCCCGGCTCGTTTTTTCACCGCCGCGCCACCGACCGCGACGGGCGCCTGCGGCGCCCGTCGCGGTC
>JAUHYB010000534.1 GCA_030426745.1 bacterium | reverse complement strand
CGCGTCGGCGTCTTCGGGCGCGACCCCGAGCACACGAACCTGAGCCTGCGCGCGCCGCGCGCGGTCGACGCGCTGTGCTACCGCGCCTTCGCCGCCGAGCGCGCGCTCGGCCGGCGGCGCGAGTTGCCGATCGGGCACTCGCTGTTCGCGCTGGCGCGGCCGCGCTAGGCGGCGCGCGAAGTCGAGCGCTGGGTCGAGCGCGAGGTCGCGCGCGCCTCTTCCGCGACGACGGGGCGACCCTGGAGCTTCCACTCCCACCCCTTGCCGCGCAGCATCCAGATCGCGGTGCGCGCCAGGATCTCGACGTCGCGCACGGGGCTCGGGCGGCACGTGACCGCCTCGTTCGCCGCCAGCTTGTGCGCGTAGGCGTCGCGGCAGCGGCCGGTGTAGCCCTGCGTGATCTGCGCCCATCCGGTGATGCCGGGTCGGATGCGCAGGCGCTCGACGAAGCCGGGCACTTCCTGCGCCGCCCACGCCTCGATGGCGACCATCTCCGGGCGCGGGCCGATGATGCCCATGTCGCCCTTCACGATGTTCCACAGCTGCGGCAGCTCGTCGAGGTGCGCGTTGCGCAGGAAGCGGCCGAAGCGCGTGACGCGCAAGCGGTCGCCGCCCGTCGCCCACGACTGCTCGGCGCTGCCGCGCGCGTCGTACATCGTGCGGAACTTGTAGATCGAGAAGACCTCGCCGCGCAGTCCGACGCGGTCCTGCGCGAAGAACACGCGGCGCGGGTCGTGGAACAGCGCCAGGTTCACCAGCGCGATGCCGGCCATCACGACGACGGCGAGCGGCGCCAGCGCCAGCACGACGAGCAGGTCCAGCGCGCGCCGGCCGTGGCGCGCGTACGCGCCCTCGGGCGCGATCGCGTCCCAGTCGATCGACGCGGCGCGCTCGCGCAACGCCTCGTACGGGTCGACCGGCGCCGGCCGCGCGTCGGCGACGGCGTTCGGCGCGTCGACGCGGCTGGGGCGGACGAGCGGCTTGGCGAGCGAGGCGGGGGCGGGATTCATCGGCGGGATCCGTGGTCTCCGGAGCGCGGGGGGACGTCTCGGCCGTTATCGAGAGCGCGCCGCCCGGGGCTGGAGCGCGAAGCCGCGCGCGCCCCTCCGGGGACCGAACGTTCCCGCTCGTGGGCCGCGGCTGGGACGCGGGGCGCCGCGCGGGGCCGCCGCCCTCAGGCTGTCGCCGGGGGACGACGAAGCAGGAGGACACGCGATCGCCCTCCCGCCGCCCGGCGGGCAGGGCGCGGCCCGTCATGTCCACGCCCCCCACCAGCGCTCCCCTCCCCCCGATCGACGCCCGCCCCCCCGCCGGCGGCGCGGCGGAGTCGTGCGCGCGCGGGGCGGACCGTCCCACGGGGGCCGCCGGTTCCGCCGGCGCCCCGCAGCCCCGCGACGGGCGACGCGCGACGTGGACGGACGCCGAGCGCCCGCGACGCGCCCGCGGCGCGCTGGCCCGCAGCCTCACCGGACAGCTCGGCAGCCAGGCCGTGCTCGCCGCCGTCGGCATCGCCGCGCTGCCGCTGCTCGCGCGCAACCTCGGCGCGGAGCGCTACGGACACTTCTCGCTCGCGCTCGCCGTCCTCGGCCTGTCGAGCGGGCTCGACCTCGTGCGCCCGCGGTACGTCCGCGGGTTCGCGCGCGGCGACTGGGACGCGCGCGAGTTCGCCAGCGTGTGGACCATCGACCTCCTGCTCGTGACCGGCGTCGCGACGCTGGTTGCGCTCGTCGGCCTCGGCGCGGGCGCCGCGGTGCCGATCGGCGTCGGCGCGCTCGCGTTCGCCGCCGCCTCGCGCGAGTTCAGCTGGCTCGCCGGCAACGGCCGCGTCGGTACGGTCACGGCCGCGCGCAACCTCATGTGGGCCGCCGCCACGGTCGGCGCCGTCGTCGTGTCGGCGGCGCGCCCGGACGGGTGGCTGTGGCTGTGGTGCTTTCCCGCGGCGAGCGCGACCTGCCTCGTCGTCTACCGCTTCCTCGCGCGCGGCGCGGACCGCGCGATGCTCCCCGCGCCCGGCTGGGACGCCGCCGCGTGGCGACGCGCGCGGCCGGACGTGCGCGACCTGCTCGGGCACGGGCTGGCCGTGCTGGTGCTCGGCTCCGCCGACAAGCTGCTGCTGGAGCGCGGCGGCCACGCCGGCGCGGGCGCGTACATGGGCCAGTACGACCTGGCCGTGAAGGTGCACGTCGTCAGCACGGCGCTGGGCGCGGCGCTGTACCCCGTGTGGTCGCGCGGCGTGCGCGCGGACGGGATCGAGGCGGCCGCGCGCGGCTTCCGGCGCTTCGCGTCGCGCGCGTCGTTCGCCTACTTC
>JAUHYB010000533.1 GCA_030426745.1 bacterium | reverse complement strand
CGGACAGCGCGCCGCTCCTTCCTCGATCGCTCCGCTCGCTGTTGTCCCGGGCCGATCCCTGGCGCCCCGCCTCGTTCACGAGCCGCGCCGAAACGAGTCCCGTATCCGACGACACGCAACGCGCCGACCCGAGGGGTCCGGCTTCGATCGTTTCCGCCTCCGTCCCGACGTCCTCGCGGCGCTCGCGGACGCTTCCTTCACCGAACCGCGCCCCATCCAGGCCGAGGTCTGGCCGCCTGCGATCGAGGGTCGTGACATCCTCGGCCTGGCGCAGACCGGCACGGGCAAGACCGCGGCCTTCCTCGTGCCGATGCTCCAGCGGATGCTCGAGCGCGACGGCCCCGGCCCGCGCGCCCTCGTCGTGACGCCGACCAGGGAGCTCGCCTCGCAAGTGCGCGCGGACCTCACGCAGCTCTCTCGACACACGAAGATCTCCTCCGAGCTCGTCGTGGGCGGCGTGCCGATCGCCAAGCAAGCGCGCGCCTTGCGCCGGCGCACCGACGTGCTGGTGGCGTGCCCCGGCCGCTTGCTGGACCTCCTCCGCCGCGGCGACGTGCGCCTCGACCGCGTCGAGACCCTGGTGCTCGACGAGGCCGACCACATGCTGGACATGGGCTTCCTGCCCGACGTCCGCCGCATCCTCGACGCGCTGCCCGAGCGCCGACAGACGATGCTGTTCTCGGCCACGATGCCCCGCGAGATCCGCCGGCTGGCGGACCGCGTGTTGCGCAGCCCCGCCGTGGCGGAGCTGGAGCACTCGCGCCCGGCCGCCACGATCCGGCACAGCTGGCGACCGATCGACGAGCCGCGCAAGCTGAACACGCTCCTGGGCATGCTGCGGGACGACCAGGTGCAGACGTCCATCGTGTTCGTGCGGACCAAGCACCGCGCGAAGCGACTGGCGCGGCGGATCGACGAGCGCGGCCTCGCCGCCACGTCCTTGCAGGGCAACCTGACGCAGTCCCAGCGCGACCGCGCCGTGAAGGGCTTCCGCGAGGGTCGGTACCGCATCCTGGTGGCGACCGACATCGCGGCGCGGGGCCTCGACTTCTCCGGCGTGTCCCTCGTGGTCAACTACGACGTGCCGAACACGCCCGAGGCGTACACGCACCGCATCGGTCGCACGGGCCGCTCGGGAGCCGCGGGGGCGGCGCACACCTTCGTCTCCCCCGACCACGCCTCCGCCTGGCGCGCGATCGAGCGCTCCTTCCCGTCCGCGATCCGCCGCGAGGGTTCCGCGCAGGATGGCCCGGCGCACGGAGGTTCCGCGAACGACGACCGCGCGGCGACGAGCCGCGGGAGGTCACGATCCGACGACCGCACCGCGTCGTCGCGTCGCGGCGGCGGGCGCCGACGCCGACGCGCGGGATCCGGAACCGGCGCGCAACCGGGCGCGGCCTCCTCGAAGTCCCGCGGCTCGAAGCGGCGCGGACGACGCGGGGGCGCGCCGACCGCCGCGCCCGCCCGCGAGGGCACGCGGCGCTCGTCCCCCGCGACCTCGCCGCGCGCGGCGACCGCCGAGGACCGGCCGTCTCGCACCGCCGCGTTCGGCAGCGGCGTGCCGGCTTCCGCCTGATCGACCGGACCGCGCGCCCCTCGCTCGACGCGGCGGTCGAGACCACCGGCGGTCCGCTGTCGTGAGTCGTCGCCCCGCGCGCTCGCAGCCCCCGGCTTCGAACGCGCGGGGCGCGACCGTTCCACCAGCGAACGCGCCGCGTCGTTCGCCGGCGACGTCCTGAGCCGACAAAGGGTGGCCCCGGCGGCCGCCGCTCCTTAGCTTCCAGGTCGATGCACCTCCGCGCCCTCATCGCCCTGCTGCTGTTCGTCTCGACCGCCTGCGTGCACGCGCGCCTCGACGGGTCCACCGAGCCCAGCCGCGCCTTCGACGAGCCCGAGCGGCGCAGCGACGCCGAGCGCTATCTGTCGCTGTCGGAGGGACACCCCGGCGACACGGCGCTGATCCTGCTGGGCAACGGGCTCGACGCCTTCGCCGCGCGGGTGCACCTGGTCGACCGCGCGGAGTTCGCGGTCGACGCGCAGTACTACATCTTCCACGACGACCTGACCGGACGGTACTTGTTGCACCGGCTCCTGTGCGCGGCGGACCGCGGCGTGCGCGTGCGGCTGTTGCTCGACGACCTGGGGTCGGACGGGATCGACGACCTGATCGCGCGCGCGAACGCGCACCCGAACCTCGAGGTGCGGCTGTTCAACCCGCGGGCGCGCGGCTCGTGGACCTGGATGGCGAAGACGCTCGACACGCTGGCCCGCCCCGGGCGCATCAACCGCCGCATGCACAACAAGCTGCTG
>JAUHYB010000532.1 GCA_030426745.1 bacterium | reverse complement strand
GGCCTTCGGTCGCGACGGCTGATCGGCCGATCCCGGTCCTGGTGATCGCGGGCGCCGCGCGCCCCGAATCGCCGTAGAATCACCCCGCCCATGAGACGCACCGCCTCCGCCCTCGCCCTGTTCGCGCTCGCCGGCGCCGTCTTCTGCGCCTGCAACGGCGGCGCGGAGGACCGGCCGAACGTGCTCGTGATCACGCTCGACACGCTGCGACCGGACCGCATGGGCATCTACGGCTACCACCGCGACACCACGCCGCGCCTGGACGCCTTCGCGCGCGAGAGCGCGACCTTCGAGCACGCGTTCTCGAACTCCTCGTTCACGCCGCCGTCGCACGCGTCGATCCTGACGTCGCGCTACCCGAGCGAGCACGGCCTGCTGCACTGGAACAAGAGCCTGGGTGACGTGCCGACCGCCGCCGACCTGTTCGGCGCCGCGGGGTACCGCACCGGCGCGTTCACGCCCTTCCGCGCGCTCGTCAAGCTGGGCCTGCAGCGCGGCTTCGACGAGGTGCGCGTGCCCGACGAGCACAAGACCTACGTGCACGACGACGCGGGCGAGGTCGTGCTGGACCGCAACGGGCAGCCGAAGATCGACTCGTACCTCCTGGCGCCGGCGGAAGAGGTGAACGAGGTCGCCGTGCCGTGGCTGACCGCGGAGTCGGACGAGCCCTTCTTCGCCTGGGTGCACTACTACGACGCGCACCGCCCGTACGGCGCGCACGGCGGCAAGACGAAGTACAACGAGTTCGAGCGCCCCGAGGTCGGCGACACCGAGCGCTTCTACCGCCTGGACGCGGCGAAGCGCGCGCGGCTCGACCTGTCGCCGGAGGAGGTCCGCTACATCGAGGACCGCTACGACGGCGGCCTGGCGCGGCTGGACCACTACGTGGGCGAGCTGCTGGACGCGCTGGAGGACGCCGGCCGCCTCGAGGACACGATCATCGTGATCACGGCCGACCACGGCGAGGTCTTCGCCGAGTACCAGGTCGACGAGTGGTTCTCGCACGACCCGTGGCTCGCCGACGAGAACCTGCACGTGCCGCTGTTCGTGCGGATGCCGGACGGGGCCCACGCGGGGCAGCGCTACGACGCGCTGGTCGAGGGCGTCGACGTGCTGCCGACGCTCGTCGACCTGTCGGGGATCGACGCGGGGGACACGCACTTCAGCGGGCGCTCGCTGGTCGGCGTGCTGGAACGCGCGGAGGACGGCAAGGCGTTCGTCTACGCCGAGCGCCAGGGCGACGACCTGTCGAACCGGCCGGACCCCGACCCGGAGGCCGTGTCGCGGTCCCGCGACCGTCGCCGCATGCTGCGCACGCGGGACCTCAAGCTGGTGGAGTTCGTCGACGGCGACCGCTTCGAGCTGTGGGACCTGGAGGCCGAGACGCTGCCGATCGGCGACCAGGACGACCCGCGCGCCGCGGACCTGAAGCGCGGCTACATCAACCAGCTCGAGCGCTTGAAGCGCGTGTCGTCGGGCGACTCCAGCCTCGACGCGGAGCTCGCGAACTCGCTCGGCGCGCTCGGCTACGTCGACAACGAGTCGGACGACGGCGCCGATTGAGCGCGACGTCGCGCGTGACTTTCACGACTTAGCGGTCCGTTCGCCTGGCCGCGCGACGTTGGAGAAGGCAGACTCCCCGCCGTCGACGCGAAGCCGCGTCGAGACGAATCACCGCACACCGAACGTCATGCCGAAGACCGCCACCCTCCCGAAGCCCGAGAAGGCCGCCAAGCGCTCGAAGAAGTCGGACGTGAAGAGCAGCGCGAAGCGCGAGAAGCGCGACGCGAAGCAGGGCAAGAGCGCCGGCAAGAAGGCCGCCAAGCCCGCGAAGAAGCGCGCGCCGCAGCCGCTCTACGTCGTCGCCGACAGCGGCATCCACGGCAAGGGCCTGTTCGCCCGCCGCAAGATCGCGAAGGGCACCGTGCTGGGCGCCTACGACGGCCCGAAGGTCTACACCGACGACGAGGACGGCGACCACGTCCTGTGGATCGAGGACGAGGACGGCGAGGTCTACGGCATCGACGGCAAGAACGAGCTGCGCTACGTCAACCACTCGACCCGCGCGAACGTCGTCTTCGAGGGCGAGGAGCTGGTCGCCATGCGCGACATCGCGAAGGGCGAGGAGCTGACGCACCACTACGGGGACGACTGGGAAGACCTGTAGGCCGCAGCGACGCCGGGCCCGGACCCGGCGGATCGATCGTGGACGGGGAGCGCTGCCGGCGCTCCCCGTCCTGCGTTTCCGAGGAGGTGCGGCCGGCCGCGTCGCCGCAGGTCGCGTCGCCGCAGGCCGCAGCGCCTCGGGCCGCAGTGCCGCGG
>JAUHYB010000091.1 GCA_030426745.1 bacterium | reverse complement strand
GCAGCGCCTGGACGGCGCCCTGCAGCGCGAAGGCCCCGGTCTCGACGACCAGCACCGCCGTGCCGGCCGCGCGCAGCGCGTTCGCCGCCAGCACGCCGTCGACCCGCGGCGGGCAGTCGAGGACGACATCGTCGAAGGCGGACCGCATGCCCTCCAGGGCGCGCTCGAGCACGCCCTCGGGCTGGATCGTGCGCTCGGACTGCTCCTCGAACTCCGCGAGGCGCGCGGTGGCCGGCAGCAGCCAGACGCCGCCCTTGCAGGCGACGAGCGCCTCGTCGACCAGCGCGTCGCCGAGCAGCACGTCGATCAGGCTGGGCGCGCCCTCGGCCGAGACGCCGAGGCCCATCGTGGCGTGGGCCTGCGGGTCGAGGTCGACGAGCAACACCCGCCGCCCCCGCGCCGCCAGGGCCCCGGCCCAGTTGATCGCGGCCGTCGTCTTGCCGCAGCCGCCCTTCTGATTCACCAGCGCGAAGACCCGCATCGAACACCTCCGCTCGCATCGCACGACATCCGGGCGCGCCGTTCAAGCGTCGACCCGCGCCGATGGCGAGGGCGCGGTGCCTCCGTGGTGCTGCCGACGGGCACGTACGGCGGCGCCGGGGACTGCCCGGATCAGCGCAGCGCCTTGCGCGCCCGCTCGTAGAACGGGCGCGAGGTGCGCGCCATGTCGATCGGCGCCCAGCGCGAGACCGCCTTCAGCGCGCGCGCCGACGCGGAGTCGGGCGCGGCGAGGGTCACCGGCCGGCGGTGGTGCACGGACGAGCGCACGGCGTCGTCGTAGGGCACCCAGCCGATCCACTCGGGTTGCGTGCCGAGGAAGCGCTGCGAGACCGCCTGGAAGCGCTCCCACGCGGACTCGGCCTCGTGCTCGGAGTGCGCGCGGTTCACGACCAGCCCGACGCGCAGCGACGAGTTCACCATCTTGGCGCGCTTGTAGAGCGCGTAGGCGTCCGACAGGGCCGTGATCTCGGGGTTCGTCACCAGAATCAGCGTGCTCGTCGCGGCGAGGTGCGTCACCGTGCCGTAGCTCATGCCCGCGCCGTGATCGACGACGATCAGGTCGTAGTCGTCCTCCAGCGGCAGCAGCGCCTTGAACAGGCGGTCCAGCTCGCGGCGCGTCGGGTTCGCCAGCGCCGGCCGTCCGACGCCGCCCGACAGGAGGTGCAGGCCGCCGGGACCCTCGACCAGCGCCTGGCGCACGCCGACCTTGCCGGCCAGCACGTCGCCCATGTCGTGGGCCGGGGCGAGACCCAGCAGCAGGTGGGCGTTCGCGAGCCCCGCGTCGAAGTCGACCAGGAGGACCTTCTCGCCGGTCGCCGCGCGGGCCGCGGCCAGGTTCGAGGCCAGGATGCTCTTCCCGGTCCCCCCCTTGCCGGAGGCCACGCAGACCACCCGGGCCGTCTCCCGCACGCCCTCCTTCATCCGTCGGTCCGCTTCCATGAAGCGGCGGAGGGCCTTGAGGCGGCCGATGTCGAAGCGGGAGACGTTCAGCATGGGGTCGAAGGCGCCCATCATCCCTTCGCTCGGCCCGGCGTCAACCGTCTGGTCGGCCTCACGGGGCCGGAGATGCCCCGCAATGAGACCATCAGTGGAGCTTCACCTCTTCGCCGATGCGGTGGAGCTTCATCACGTTCGTCGAGCGCGAGACGCCGGGCGGCACCCCCGCGACGAACACGATCTCCTGGCCGTACTCGGCGAGCCCGCGCACGACGAGCATCTCGGAGGCGACGTACAGCATGTCCTCCAGGCTCGGCTCGCGGCGGAACAGGATCGGCCGCACGTGCGAGACGACGCCCAGCGACTGGACCGTCCGCTCGTGCGGCGACAGGGCGATGATCTCCGCGAAGGGTCGGTAGCGCGAGATCAGCCGCACGGTGCGGCCGCCCTCGGTGAAGCACACGATCATCTTCAGGCCGAGCGCCTCGGTGACCTCCGTCGCCGCCATCGCGATCGCGTTGGCGAAGTCGCGCTCCTCGGACCGGAAGCCCACGCGCGGCAGCTCGTGGTAGCGCTGGCTGCGCTCGGTCGCGTAGGCGATCCGCCGCATCGTCGCGACGGTCTCGACCGGGTACTCGCCGACCGCGGTCTCCGCGGACAGCATGATCGCGTCGGTGCCGTCCAGCACGGCGTTCGCGACGTCGCCGACCTCCGCGCGCGTCGGACGCGCCGCGTGGATCATCGACTCCAGCATCTCCGTCGCGGTGATCGTGAACTTGCCCGCGCGCAGGGCCAGCGCGATCATCGCCTTCTGCTCCATCGGGACCTGTTCCAGGTCCAGCTCGACGCCCAGGTCGCCGCGCGCGACCATGATCCCGTCGCAGGCCTCGAGGATCTCGGTCAGGTTGTCGATTGCGGCGCGGCGCTCGATCTTCGCGACGAGGCCGATCTCCGGCGCCAGCTCGCGGATGCGCTCGAGCTCCGCCGCCTCGCCGACGAAGGACACGCCGAGGTAGTCCATGCCGAGCTCCTGCGCGAGCGCGATGTACTCGCGGTCCTGCTCGGTCGGCAGCTCGTAGCGGATGCGCGAGTCGGGCATGTGCACGCCCTTGCGGTCGGCGATCGGGCCGCCCTGGGTCACCACGGCGCGCACGCCGTCGGGACCCGACTCGGTGACCTCGAGGTGCACGAGGCCGTCGGCCAGGAGCACGCGGTGCCCGACCTCCAGCGCGTCCTCGTAGCCGTCGAACCCGAAGTGCACGGCGCCGGGCGGCGCGGGATCGTCGGAGGTCAGGAGGCGGACGACGTCGCCCTCCTCCAGCTCGCGCTCGCCGCCCTCGACGCGGGAGAGGCGCATCTTCGGGCCCGGGAGGTCGCCCAGGACGCAGACCGAGCGCATGCGCTTCTGGGCCTCCGCGCGCAGGCGCGCGACCCGGCGGCGGTGCTCCTCCGGCTCGCCGTGGCTGAAGTTGATGCGGGCGACGTTCAGGCCGGCGTCAAGCAGCTCGCCGATCCGCGCCTCGGAGGCCGGACCGATGGTGGCGACGATCTTGGTGTAGGGGCGGCCCGAGTTGCGGGCCGGACGCGACTGGCTCATGGCGGCGGAGCTTAGGCGCGCGCCGCGCGCTTCCCAACGCTTTCGACGCATCCCGGCGCGCGCGGGGCCGAAGTTTGCGGGATCGAGACGGCTCCGGACCGCGGCGAGCGCCGGCGAGGCCGGGGCGCGCGGCGCGTTGGAACGCGAAGCGCTCCGTCCACAGGGGATTCTCCGAGAATTCTCATCGCCCGAACCCCAGCGGTGACAGGCCCGAAGGACGGCGCCCGCGCGGCGCGCCGACTCGGCACCCCACGGATCGCGAGAAGCTGGTATCCGTGGAAGGGAGAGAGCCTCAACCGGAGCCCGCATCCCCCATGCACCCCCTCCAACCCGCCTCCGCCCAGGCCGTGCCCCTGGTCACCACCGTCGTGCTCTGCTGCGTCGTCGGTGCGCTGGTCGGCCTGGCCTTCCTGTAAGCCGCAGGCGCAACCCCCGATCCCCCGCCCGTTCCGTCGCCCGAGCCCTCGGCCCGGGGCGCGGCCGGTCGCGGTGGTCCCGTCGCGACTCCGACGCGTTCGTGGTCGGAGCGCCGGCGGGCCGTGCGACCCGGACGGCGGCGTCGTCACGCGCTCAGAGGCCCAGCAGCAGCGGGACCTCCTGGTAGGCGGGGAAGCGCCCCAAGTCCTTCTTGGAGAAGACCTTGCGGCCGTCGAGGGCGACCTCGAAGACCCCGCCGCCGCCGGCGATGAGCTCGATCTCGAGGTCCGGCGCGAGGTCGCGCAGCTCGGCGGTCAGACCGACCGCCTGGGGGTGGTAGTTTCAAGCCGTGCAGTATTCGATCGTCAGCTTCATGGGGGTCGAATCGGGGTTCCTGGGGTCGAGAAGGGGTCTCGACGCGCGATTCTAGCGCCTCGAGGCTGCGCTTCCCTAGTCCGCGGTCTCCCGGAACCGCGAGACCCCGACGCGCGTCGTAAATTGAAGGTGAGGGTGCGCGACCGGTCCGCCGGTTGCCGGCCGCCTCCAGAGCGGTAGGCCGAGCATCCCTCATCAGGATTCCGAATCCCTCGACTCCCTCGACTCCCCCCATGATCGATCGATCCCTCCCGGCCGCCTGGCTGGCGATGGGCCTCGCGACCTTCGTGAGCGCCCCCGCCCTGGCCGCCCAAGCGACCCCCGCCGACTCGACGGAAGACGCCGCCCCCACACCGCTCCACGAGCGCCTGGCGGACTGGAACCAGGACACCGGCACCCGCTGGGCCTCCTACACGGACCGCGCCACCGGCGACGCCGAGATGGTCTACGGCGGCCGCCTCGCCACCGGCGTCGTGCCCGGCAGCGACGCGTCCTGGTTCGAGCTCGCGCGCGAGATGGTGCGCCGCACCTCCGCGCTGACCGGCCTCGACGCCGACACGCTCGTCGCGGACCGCGTGCAGTTCCTGCCGCTGGCCCAGATGGGCTCGCGCGACAAGTGGACCGTCCGCTTCACACAGGCCTTCGACGGCCGCGAGGTCATGGGCGCCGCGGTGAACGTGCTGTTCGACGACGAGGGCGCCATGCTCTCGGTCCAGACCACGGCGGCCGTCGACCGGCCGCTCTTGTCCGGCGTGCCGGCGGTGAGCGCGGACGGCGCCGCGCAGGCCGCGGGCCGCGCGTTCCGCGACGAGACCGGCCTGCCCGCCGTGCAGATCGGCGCGCCGGAGCTGCTCTACGGACAGGTCGACGGCGACCGCAGCCGCGAGACGCTGCTCGTCTGGCGCGTCGGCGTCCAGTGGCTCGGCCGCGACACCGCGCCCGTCGGCCGCGAGATCTGGATCGACGCGCGCACCGGTCGCGCGGTCGCGTCGCAGAACTCGGTGCACCACTTCGACGTCTCCGGCACCGTCGTGGCGAACTCGACGCCCGGTATCGCGCCGGACACGGCGTCGAACCCCGAGCAGGCGTTCCCGGTGCCGTACGTCCTCGTGACCTCGTCGCAGGGCAACGCGATCACCGACGCCAACGGCGACTTCACGATCCCCGGCGCGACGGGCCCGCTGGACGTCTCCGTGTCGCTGACCGGCAACTACGCGAACGTCCTGAACTCGGCCGGCGCGAACATCAGCGCGACGCAGTCGATGACCGGCAGCGGCAACGTGCTGACGCTGAACACCTCGCCGACCGAGCAGACGACGGCGCAGACCAACGCCTACCGCGGCACCAACCAGCTGCGCGACTGGATCCGCTCGATCAACCCGACGGACAACACGGCCGACTTCCAGGCCCGCATGGACGTCAACCTGAACTCGACCTGCAACGCCTTCTTCGACGGCGTCCGCACCGGCTACTACCTGTCCGGCAACGACGGCTTCGGCCACAACTGCCCGAACACCGCCTACTCGTCGGTGATCGCGCACGAGATGGGTCACTGGCTGAACGTGCGCTACGGCACGGGCAACGGGTCCGACGGCATGGGTGAGGGCAACGCGGACGTGTTCGCGCTGTACCTGTTCGACACGCCCATCAACGGCGTCGACTTCCTGAACCCCGGCCAGGACCTGCGCACCGGCCTGAACACGCGCCAGTACTGCGGCGACGGCAACGGCGGCTGCTACGGCGGCGTGCACACCGACGGCGAGGTCTGGATGGGCGCGGCGTGGAAGATCCGCGCGCGGCTGAACGTCTCGCTCGGCGACAGCATGGGCGACTTCGTCGCCGACAACCTCTTCCTCGGCTGGATGAACGCGTACGACCAGACGCAGATCACCAGCCTGATCGAGGCGCAGTGGCTGACGCTGGACGACGTCGACGGCAACATCTTCAACGGCACGCCGCACTTCTCGGCGATCGACGGCGGCATGCGCGATCAGGGCTTCCCCGGGATCGACCTGCAGTTCTTCGACTTCCAGGACGTGACGATCCTCGGCGACACGCTGAACGAAGCGGGGCCGTACGCGGTCGACGCCGAGATCACGCACTCGTTCGGCGGCTCGGTCGCCTCGGCGTCCCTCAGCTACCGCGTGAACGGCGGGCCGTGGATCGCGACGCCGATGGCGTCGATCAACGGCACGGACTGGCTGGGCAACATCCCCGGCCAGGTCTCGCCCGCGCGCGTCGAGTACTACCTGACGGCGAACGGCGGCCCCTCGGAGGTGACCGACTTCCCGCTCGAGGGCGCCGACGCCCCGATCCAGTTCGTGGTCGGTCAGCGCACGCAGCTGCTCTTCGACGACTTCGAGTCGGACCTCGGCTGGACGCACGACACCTACAACGACACGTCGAACAACCAGGACGACTGGCAGCGCGGCGTCTCCGCCGCCAAGGCCGGTGACGCGACCAACGCGGTCAGCGGCTCGAACATCTGGGGCAACGACATCGGCCAGGGCAACTGGAACGGCGCGTACCAGAACAACGTGCACACCTGGCTGCGCTCGCCGATCATCGACTGCACCAACGCGACCAACACCACCCTGCGCTTCCAGCGCTGGCTGACGGTCGAGAGCGGCCAGTACGACCGCGCGCGCATCCGCGTGAACGGCTCGCTGGTCTGGTCGAACCCGACGAACGGCGACCTGGTCGACACCGCCTGGACCCTCCAGGAGGTCGACATCAGCGCCTTCGCCGACGGCAACCCGAACGTCCAGATCGAGTTCGAGCTGCTGACCGACGGCGGCCTGACCTTCGGCGGCTGGTGCCTCGACGACGTCGAGGTCTACTCCATCGAGCCGGCCGACTCCGGCTGCCTGCCCCCGGTCGTCTACTGCACCACCTCGCCGAACTCGGCGGGCGCGGGCGCGATGATCAGCACCTTCGGCTCGACCTCGGTCGCGGCGAACAACTTCAACCTGCTCGTCGCCGGCGCGCCGGCGAACCAGTTCGGCCTGTTCTTCTACGGGCCGGAGCAGGACAGCGTCCCCTTCGGACAGGGCACGCTGTGCATCGGCGCCGGCTCGACCGGCCTGATCCGCCTGACGCCCGCGCAGGGCACCGACTTCGTCGGCTCCGCCTCGCGCAACGTCGACTTCAACCTGCCGCCGTTCGACCAGGGCCCGGGCATGGTCTCCGCCGGCGAGCAGTGGAACTTCCAGTTCTGGTACCGCGACCCCGGCTTCGGCTTCAACCTGTCGAACGCGGTCTCGGTGACCTTCTGCCCCTGAGCGACGGCGACCCGCCGTCCCCTCGGGACGCGAGGCGACCCCGTCCGGCCGACGCCGGGCGGGGTCGCCGCCGTTCGGGCCGCGCGAATTGCTCGAAATCCCCTCGCGCGGCGGTCGTAGACGCCGTTCGTGCTCCTGCACGATCGGGCCCCCCATCCTCCGACGCCCTCCCGTCGGGCTCACCCGTCGGCGACCCCGCTCACCCGTTGACGACCCCGCCCACCCGTCGGCGACCCCGTCTCACACGATGCTCCGACTCCGCTCCCTCGCCCTGCTGGCGATCGCCGGCCCGCTCCTCGCCGGCCCCACCCCCACCGAGACCCGCGTCCGCTTCTCCGTCGCCGAAGGCACGACGCTGACGAAGCGCTTTTCCAGCCGCGTCGACCTCGCCCTCGACGAGATGCGCGTGCTGCGCAACGGCAAGGAGCCCGACGGCCTGCCCGAGCTCGAGATGCAGGTCGAGACCGACTTCGAGGTCGTCGTCGAGGACCGCTACGTCGCCGTGCGCGACGGCCGCACCCGCGAGCTGGTGCGGCGCTTCGACACGATCTCCGTCGACACCACGATGTCCATGGAGATGGACATGCAGGGCCAGACGCAGAACCAGGAGACGCCGGTCAAGGCGGGCAGCGAGCTGGAGGGCGAGACGGTCCGCTTCCTTTGGAACGAGGAGTCGGAGACCTACGAGCCGAGCTTCGTCGACAGCGAGGCGGACGAGGACCTGCTCGAGGACCTCGCGCTCGACATGGACCTGCGCGCGCTGCTGCCCGGCCACGACGTCGCGATCGACGAGTCGTGGGAGGTCGACCCGCGCGCGCTGCCGACGGTGATGGCGCCGGGCGGCGACCTGAAGCTCGTCGCGGAGACGCCCGGCCACGGCATGGGCGACATGAGCGGCCAGATGGGCGAGCTGTCCGACTGGTTCGACGAGAACCTGCGCGGCGAGGTCCGCTGCCGCCTGGTCGAGGTCGTCCGCCAGGGCGAGCGCGACATCGCCGTCGTCGCGATCACGCTCGAGCTCGAGAACGACGTGGACCTGACGGAGCTCGCGCAAGAGGAGCTGGCGAAGGTCGACCTGCCGCCGGGCTCCAGCGAGATCGAGGTCGAGCACATGCGCACGAACCTCGCGATCGAGGGCGAAGGCCGCCTCGAGTGGGACCTGGCCGGCGGCCACTTCCACAGCTTCGCGCTGAACGGCGACTTCCGCATGAAGATGGACCTCGGCGTCGGCATCGAGCTCACGGGCTTCGGCGAGGTGTCGACGCAGCAGGAGTTCGACATGTCGGGCACCCTGACCTTCAGCGCCGAGATCCAGTAGAATCCCCCGCCATGAAGCGATCCATCGCCCTCGCGGGCGTGCTCGTCGCCGGTCTCCTCGCGCCCACGGGGGTCGCCACCGCCACGGTCGCGACCCCCGCGCGCTGGGAACCCGCCCGCGCCGCACTCCCGACCGTCGCCGGTGACCCGGCCCTCGACCAGCTCCTGAAGTCGAAGCGCTGGGCCGACGCGCTCGCGCGCGCCGAAGAGCTGCTCCTCGAGGACCCGAACGACCCCGAGATCCACGAGGCCGCCGGCGACGCCTGCGCGGAGCTGGACCGCGCCGACGACGCGGCGCTGCACTACGACCTCGCGAAGCGCGGCTACGCCCTGGACGGCAACTCGCGCGGCGAGAAGACGGCGCAGCGCAAGCTGCAGAAGATCGACCCGCAAGGCACGGCGACGCGCAGCTACTTCTCCAAGGTGCGCAAGGACCTGTCGAAGTCCGCCCTGGAGCTGATCGAGGAGGGCGAGTACGGGCTCGGCGCCGACATGCTGCAGCGCGTCCTGCCCTACGCGAAGGACAGCGACCGCGAGGAGTTCGAGGCGCTGATCGAGAAGCACGGCGGCGGCGGCGGCGCGATCGACATCGACGCCGCGGGCGCCGGCGCGGGGTCGGGCCGCAAGCTGGTCCGCCGCGAGACCGAGCACTACCGCATCGAGGCGAACCTCGAGCCCGAGGTGGTCGAGCTGCTCGGTCGCACGATGGACTCGATCTTCGACTACTACATCGACATCTACCTGGACGGCGACAAGAGCCTGGCGAGCTTCCCCAAGGCCCGCCTGCGCATCCACCCGAGCTGGGAGTCGATGGCGGCCGACTGGCCCGCCGGCGACCCGAGCCCCGGCCTCGGCGGCTGGTGGTCGCCGATGGAGAACACGGTCGTCAGCTATGACACGCGCGAGCGCGCCGGCACGCTGGACGAGCTGGTCGGCACGCTGTTCCACGAGGCGAGCCACCAGTTCATGACGTTCCTGTCGCAGCGCGGCGGCAAGTCGCCCGCGTGGCTGAACGAGGGCACCTCGAGCTTCTTCGAGGGCGCGACCGCGATGAAGGACGGCAGCGTGCTTTGGCCCGACGCGACGCTGCAACGCCTGCGCAGCCTGAACCACTTCCTGACCCGCGGCGGCGGGCCGACCGTGCTCGACGTGCTGTCGTTCGACCAGCCCGGCTCGTACCCCGGCGAGTACTACAGCTTCGGCTGGGGCCTCGTGTACTTCTTGATGGAGTACGAGGACGAGGACCTCCAGCGCCCGTTCCGCGACCTCTACTCCGAGTACCGCGAGCGCATGACGTCCGAGGGCGGCGTGCCGAACGAGCTGTTCGAAGAGGTGTTCCTGGGCGCGAAGTCGCCGCTGGGGCACGAGTCGCTGAAGGACTTCGAGAAGGACTGGACGCGCTGGATCCTGGACGACATCAAGCCCCTGCACATGGGCGCGATGCACCGCCGGCGCGAGGCGCGCATGCAACAGGTGACGCGCTTCGTCGACGCCGCGCAGGAGATCATCGACGCCGCCGACGCGGCCGCCGGAGACGACGGCGACAAGAAGCGCAAGCGCGGTGACCACACCGTCGACGCCCTGCGCAACTTGACGCCGGAGCAGCGCGAGCTGGTCGTGCGCTACTACAACAAAGCGCTCGGCCACATCGTGTACGTGCGCCAGGAGATCGACGCGGTCGAGGAATCGGCGGCGGACATCGAGCTGTACGAGACCGAGATGGACATCGTCCGCGCGCTCGGCAAGCACGGCCACGAGGCGATCCTGATCGCGAACCTCCTGGAGCTGCACGAGGACGGCAAGGTCGAGATGACGCCCGAGGAGGCCGAGGCCTTCGAGGAGCGCCTGACGCTGCTGGACAAGCGCAACGCCGCGCTGCGCCTCGCGAAGCGCCGCACGAAGGAACTCGTGCGCCTCGCGAAGAAGATCATCGAGGAGTACCAGGAACTCGACCCGCCGATGCCCAAGCGCGCGGCCGGCTTCGCGCTGGAAGCCGCGGAAGCGCTGGACGACGCGGAGCTGCGCGACCTGGCGAACGAGTTGGGCGGCGGCGCCGGCGCGGAGCGTCCGCTGTACACCGCGGACCTGACGCAATGGACGACGATCCTCGACCCGAGCGCGGAAGTCACCTTCACGCCCGAGCGCGGCGCGCTCACGATCCAGAGCACCGGCGGCGCCTACGCCGGCCGCGCGTGCCAGGCGGCGATCCCCGCGGGCGACTACGAGCTCGTCTGCACCGTCGAACGCGGCGGCGGCGCGGAGGGCGGCTTGATCGTCTCCGCCGGCCCCGAGGAGTGGATCACGATCGGCGTGGGCGCGGACGGCGCGCTGCTCATGCGCTCGGCCAGCGTCTACGAGGGCGAGGTCGAGTGGAGCGAGTGGCCGCTGGACGAGGAGCTCGAGTCGCCCGTCGGCGCGAGCGAGAAGCCGCGCCTGTCGGTCCGCGTCTCGCGCGAGTCCGGCGACCTGGTGATCCAGGTCGGCGACCGCGCCCCGCTCGAGACCTACTGGTCGGGCGAGCTGCCCGAGACCCTCGCGACGGGCGTGTACGCGCACGGCGGCAAGGTCGTGATCCGCGACGCGATCCTGCGCGAACTCCCCTCCGAAGAGGAGGAGTGACCGGATGCGACGCCTCCGCCGCGGACTCCCGCTGCTGGCCGGCTGCGTCGCCCTGACCGCGCTCGCCGTCGTCGCCCACGGGCGCGCGGCGGCGCCGCGGGAGGCGCGCGTCGACGACGCGGCGGGGACCGACGACCCGGACCTCGCCCTCGACGCGCTGTTCGACCACCTGCGCCGCGCGCCGGACGACGCCGAGGCGAACCGACGGCTGGGCGAGATGCTGCTCGCGCGCGAGGACGTCGACCGCGCCGCCCACCACCTCGAGCACGCCTACGCGCTGTTCACCGCGGCCGGCGACGAGAAGTCCGCCAAGCTCGCGGAGCGCGACCTGAACCGCGCGGACACGCTGAACCGCCGGCGGCGCAAGCTGTATCGCGACCTGACGAAGACGCTGCTGCTCAGCGCCGAACAGCTCGCGGAGAAGGAGAACTACGAGCGCGCGCTCGACAAGCTCGACGGCGTCGCACCGATCGCGGAGGGCGACGACGCGGCCGAGCTGATCGCGCTGTACGAGTCGCTGAAGAAGCGCTTCGAGGAGCTCGACATCGAGGCCGGCCTCGACGGCGCCGAGGCGGGCGGCGCGCGGCCGCTCGTCACGCACGAGTCCG
>JAUHYB010000090.1 GCA_030426745.1 bacterium | reverse complement strand
TTCGGCGAGCTGGTCGCGCGCAGCGCCGAGGCCGGCCGCCTGATCGAGCGCTCGATCGACCGCGTGTTCGGCCGCGCGCCGCTGTCGACCAGCGACGCGCGCGCGTGGCACATGATGGCGCGCTCGCTGGGATCGAAGAAGGCGCCGGCGGACTTCGGCCTGAACCCCAACCCCTCGAACCGTGTGACGAGCGATGACGGACGAACCGACTGAGCAGGGCTCCGGCGGAGCGGGCAAGAAGAAAGCGGTCGTGCGCCTGACGCGCATCTACACGAAGTCCGGCGACGCCGGCGCGACCGGCCTGGGCGACGGCACGCGCTTGCCGAAGCACCACCCGCGGATCGCCTCGTACGGGACGATCGACGAGCTGTCGTCGTTCCTGGGCCTGGCGATCGCGCAGGGCCTCGCGGAGCCGTTCGCGACGTGGATCCGCGAGATCCAGAACGACCTCTTCGACCTGGGCAGCGACCTGTGCGTGCCCGGCGAGATGGGGGACAAGTTGCGGATCACCAGCGACTACACCGACCGCCTGGAGCGCTTGCTGGACGAGCAGAACGAGCAACTCGAGCCGCTCGACTCCTTCTGCCTGCCCGGCGGCACGCTCGGGTCGGCGTGGATGCACGTCGGGCGCACCGTGTGTCGCCGCGCGGAGCGCGAGGTGTCCGCGCTGATGGCTTCCGAGCCCGAGGGCGCGGTGAACGGCGAAGTGCTGCGTTACCTGAACCGCCTGTCCGACCTGTTGTTCGTGCTGGGCCGCGTGTTGAACGACGGCGGGCGCGCGGACATCCGCTGGGTGCCGGGCAAGGGCCGGTCGTGAAGCCGTTCAAGCTCGCCGCGCTGACGCCGCCCGCGTGGGTGGCGATGGTCGAGGAGGACGCGAACGCGCTCCTGTCCGACCACGCGCACTGCGAGCTGAAGGCGGCGTCGACGGCGCAGGCGCTCCTGCTGAAGCACCGCACGAACGCGCGGCTGGTCGACGAGCTGTCCGCGATGGCGGCGGAGGAGATGGCGCACTTCCGCCAGGCGGTCGAGGCGCTGCAGGCGCGCGGCGGCGAGCTGGGGCCGGTCGAGACGAACCCCTACGCGGAGCGCCTGCTGGGCGAGTCCGGGCCGACGCGCGGCGCGCCGCTCCTGGACCGCCTGTTGATCGCGGGGCTGATCGAGCTGCGCAGCCTCGAGCGCTTCCACCTCCTGGCCGAGGGGCTCGGCGACCCCGAGCTCGCCGCGCTCTACCGCGGCCTGATCCCGAGCGAGTCCGGACACCAGGCGCTGTTCGACCGGCTGGCGCGGTCGCTGTTCGACGGCGCGCTGGTCGAGCGCCGCCAGGCCGAGCTGCTCGCCATCGAGGCCCGCGTCGCCCGCGAGGCCCCGCCCGGCCCGCGGGTGCACGCCGGCTGGGCGACGCTCGAAGCCGCGGAGTAGCGCCGCCTCGCCGGGCCCGCTGCGGCCGCCGGCAGGGGGCGTCCGCCCATCCGGTCGCGCGATCGGGAACGGCCGCCGCCGCGCGGGAAAAGCCCGCCGTCGCGCTGGATCGGCCGTATCGCGCTTTCCTAGCTTCGGCCCGTGGGGACGACTCTCTCGGCGCGGATTGCCCTCGATCCGATTACAGGCGGCGACCGCCGCGCGCCGATCCACCTCCCCGACGACCCCGCGTCGTCCGCGACCACCCCAGCGGTCGCGTCCCGAGGCCCGGTCCGCGGTCCTCGGACACCACGGTCGAAGAGAGTCGGAGGTCACGGTGACGGGTGAGAACCATCGTGGAGGGGGATTCGTGCGCGCGGCGTTCGTCGCGTGCGTGATGGCGGCGCCGCTGGGCGCCGCGCAGGGAGCGGGCGCGGAGCTCGCGAGCGCGCGGGCGGCCGGGCTCGGCTTCCTCGAAGCGCAGGGCGAGGCGCCCGAGCGGCCGACCGCGGTCCTGCGCTCGCGCGTCGTCTCGCCGCGCCTCGCGCTGCTCGAGGACGACGCGTTCGAGGTCGAGCTCGACGCCGCCACGACCATCCTCGCCGTGAAGGACCGCGCCGCGTCGGCGCGGTCCGGTGCTTGGGTGGGGGACGTCGCGGGATCGCCGCACGGCAGCGTGCGCCTGGTGCGCCGCGGCGACGCGGTGGTCGGCACGATCCGCGCGGAGGGCCGGCTGTACCGCGTGCGCCCCGACCGCGCGGGCCGGCACGTGCTGGAGCTCGTCGACGAGACGCAGCTGCCCGCCTGCACCGGGCACGCGCACGCGCCCGAGGTGACGGCGGGGGACGGCAGCGGCAGCAACGGCGGTGGCGGCGGCGGCGGCTCGCTCCTGACGGGCGCGCCGGCCGACGTCGAGATCGACGTGCTGGTCGTCTACACACCGACCGCGCGCATCGTCGCCGGCGGCACGAACGCGATGCGCGCGATGATCGACCTCGCGGTGCTGGAGACGAACGAGGCGTTCGAGAACTCCGGCATCGACGCGCGCGTGCGGCTGGCGCACGCGGCCGAGATGACGGGGTACGCCGAGACGAGCAGCTTCAACACGGAGCTGGATCGCCTGCGCAACCCGCTGGACGGCCAGCTCGACGACGCGCACGCGCTGCGCGACCTGTACGGCGCCGACCAGGTCACGATGATCGTGAACAACGAGAGCTCCTGCGGCCTCGCGTACGTGCAGAGCACGCCGGGGCCGTGGTTCGACCAGCTCGCGTTCAGCGTCGTCTCGCGCAACTGCGCGACCGGCTACTACAGCTTCGGCCACGAGCTGGCGCACAACCTGGGTTGTCAGCACGACCGGCCGAACGCGGGCAGCGCGGCCTACGACTACTCGTACGGCCACCGCGCGAGCAACGGAACGTGGCGCACGATCATGTCGTACGCGCCGGGCCAGCGCGTGCAGCACTTCTCCAGCCCGGCAGTGACCTACGGCGGCGAACCGACGGGCGTCGCGCCCGGCCAGCCGAACTCCGCGGACAACGCCGAGACGATCCGCAGCCTGGCCGCGGCGATGGCGGACTTCCGCGACCGCCCGGTCGGGACGTACGGCGAGGGCCGCGTGAACTCGCTGGGGCGCACGCCGCGCATCACGTGGTCGGGCACCACGTCGGCGGCGGCGGGCGACTTCCGGCTGAAGCTGGTGAACGGCGTGCCCGGGCAGGGCGGAGTCGTGCACTACGGCAGCGCCGCGGAGGACGCGCCGTTCATGGGCGGCACCTTGCTGGCGTCCTTGCCGCTCGCGCGCCTGGCGTCCTTCCGCATCCGCCCCGACGGGACGGTCAGCGTGCCGGTGCCGGTCGTCTCGAGCGAGGTCGGCACGACGCGCTACTACCAGTTCCTGTTCCGCGATCCGGCGCAGCCGAGCGGTCCGGGCGTGTCGATGTCGAACGGCTTGCGCGCGCGCTTCCTGCCCTGAGGGCGCGCCGGCGCGACAGGCGGAACGGGTCGCGTGCAGGGGGTCCTCGGACGCTCGCGCGCGCGGCTCGCATCATCTTGAGATGCAACATGACGAGGGGCCCGCTCTCCGGAGCGGGCCCCTCATTCGTGGCTCGAGTCGCGCGGGTCGACCGCCGTCAGGGCAGGTCGAAGGTCGTCGCGACGTCGGTCGCCTTCTCGCCCGACCAGGCGGCGGTCACGGCGCCGGTTCCGCGCACGAGCCAGCGCACGCGGACCTCGCCGCGGCCGGGGACGCCGGTCTCCGACAGGTAGCGGCCCGGATCGCGCGTGACGTAGTCCGTGTTCTCGGGTCGCCAGCGGTCGCGGAGCTCGCCGACGGCCAGCACCTCGACGCCGTCGCCGGCGAGCGAGAACACGTCGGGCGCGCCGACGCCGCGCTGCGCCGCCATCGCGGTGCGCGTGGGGATCTCGCGCGCGTTCGCGAACACGACGTCGACGGCGAGCAGGCCGTCGCCCATGTCGGTCACCTCGTGCGACGCGATCGAGACCTCGGGCATCGCCTCGGCGTGGCGGATGCAGAAGATCGCGTTGCGGTGCAACTCCTCCTCGATCAGGAAGCTGGGCGGGACGCGGCCGAAGTCCTTGCGGAACCCGCCGACCTCGACCGTGCCGTACAGCGGGTGCTCGACCTCGTGCCAGTCGACGTAGCCCGCGCCCGACAGCAGCTGGTCGTTGAACCACATGCGGTCCTCGCGGCTGGCGCCGCCGAACCAGCTGGCGCCGGAGTCCTTGCCGTTCTGCGGGAACATGCGGTTCGACACCCACATCTCGTTGGTGAACGAGATGATCCCGAGGCCCTCGTAGGTCCAGGTGACGAAGCCGCCGAAGACCGAGTACAGGTCCTTCCACAGGATCATGTAGTCGTAGAACGGCAGCATGCGCTCGCCGTCCGCGCCGAGCGCGTCGTACACGCGCAGGTCGGCGCGCGGGTAACGGCCGTAGATCTCCGCGCCGGGGCCGCGCAGGATCATGCCGCCCATGTTGTGGAAGGACTGCACCGCCGCGACGTTCGTCGCCTCGTACAGGAAGTCGGCGATGCAGCGCGTCTCCGGCCAGTACAGCGGGTAGGGGCCCGCGCCGTACTGCACGTGGTTCGGGCGCCACGACGACGGCCACGCGCGGTTCATGTCGTAGCCGCCGCTGTCGTCCTCGTTGACGCGGCCGTCGCCGTCGTCGTCGTAGCCCTCGGTGCCGAGCGGGATCCAGTCGCCCTTCTCGCCGCGGTCGTTCGGCTCGACGGGGATCAGGATGCGCGGGTCGTCCGGATCCAAGCGGTGCGTGCCTTCGCCGGGGACGTGCTTGCGCATCTGCACGATGTGACCGTCGCCGTCCAGGTCGTTCGGGCCGTCCTCGTCGTACTTGCCGTCGCGGTCGTTGTCGGTCGGCATGTGGCCGGTCCGCGACGAGTGCGGGCTGTGCGCGTCGTGGAACCAGCGGTGGCGGCCGTCGGGGTTCACCATCGGCAGCACGTGGAAGCTCGCGCGCGCGAGCAGCTCGTCCACGCGCTCGTTGGTGCCGTGCTTCTCCAGCAGGTACCACAGCAGGTAGACGCAGGCCTCGGAGCCCTGCACCTCGTTGCCGTGCACGTTCGCGTCGACCCACATCGCGGGCTTCGACTCGACCGGGCCGGTCGACGGGTCGTTCAGCGTGTAGACGCGCATCTCGCGGCCCTCGACGCTCTCGCCGATCACGCGGTACGTCAGCATCTCGGGCCACTGGTCGGCCAGGCGGTCGAGGTGCGCGTAGATCTCCGCGTCGTCGTACAGGCGGTTCCACGCGATCTCGACGGCCGGGCGCGCGTTCGCGGGGTTGCCGGGGAAGCCGGCGCCGGGGTCCTGCGCGAGCAGCGCGAGGGTGAGCAGGCTGGTGATCATCGTTGGACCTCCGCGGAGCGGGTGGAGACGCCGACGTGGTCGCCGGCGGCGCGCACGGTGAGGCGCGTCGGATCGGACGTGCGGACGAGCCAGCGGACCTCGCGGCGTCCGCCGACGGCGTCGAGGCGGTCGACGAACTCGACGGGCGGGCCGGACACGAGCCGGTCGCCCTCGGCCAGCGCGAGGCGCACGCGCACGGGGCGCACGCTGTTCGCGTCGCGCGCGAGTTCCGTCGTGAGCGGCATCAGCGACGGGTTCTCGACGACGGCCTCGACCTCGTACAGGTCGCCGCCCAGCGGGCGCGCCGTGCACGACGCGACCTCGACTCGCGGGAGCGCGGCGCCGAGCTCGAGCAGGAACGCGAGGTGCTCGTCGGCGAGCGCGTCGCGCAGGCGCGCCGGCGGTTCGACGCGCGCGTAGGGGACCCAGCCGCCGATCTCGACGGCGCCGAGCTCGGGGTGCTCGAAGGGCGTCCAGTCGCGGAAGGCGTCGACGCCCTCGGCCTCGAGCCAGGCCAGTTCCTTCGCGTCGTCGGACGGCTGCGGCGCGTCGTCTGTCCGTCGCGAAGCCTCATCGGTCGACGCGGTCTCCTCGGCCGACGCGGCCTCTTCGACCGACTCCTCCGCAGACGCGTCGTCGGGCGCCTCGCCCTCGGCCTCCTTCGCCTCCGGCATCTCCGCCGGCGCCGACCACGGGTGGATCGACACGCACGGCAGGCCGCGGTGCTGCACGAGCCAGGTCTGGAAGCGCCCCTCCTCGTCGGTCGCGCCCTCGCGCGGCGAGGTGACCGCCTCGGCGTAGCGGCGGCCGAGCTCCTTCAGCAGCGCCACGTCGTCCGCGGGCCGGCCCGGCAGCTCCTCGCCGCGCTTGCCCTTGCCCATCGTCTTCGGCGCGGCGACCAGGTCGTCGCGCTCGCCGTAGGCCACGACCAGCGCGATCTCCGGGTGCGTCAACACGAAGTCCATCGCGGCCTTCACGCCGGGCTCCTCGCCGGAGAAGCGGCCGGCGCGCGGCTGGTGCTCCTCCCACTGCGCGGGGAAGTTGCGGTTCCACTCGGTGTCGCGGTCGTCGTCCTCGGCGACGCGTTCGTCACCGTCAGCGTCGCGGCCCTCGTCGTACAGGCGGTACGCGCCGCGCTCGCCGCGCGCACGATCCGCGCGCTTCAGCACGCGCGGGTCGGCGGGGTCGACGATCCACTCGCCCTCGGGGTCGGGCACGCGCATCGTCAGCACCAGGCCGTCGCCGTCCAGGTCGACGCGCGGGTCCTCCGCGCTGCGCCCGTCGCGGTCGTTGTCCGCGTCGCGGCCCGACGCGAGCCGCACGGCCGTCGGCGCCTCGAAGCGCCGCTCGCAACCGTCGGGGTTCGCGCGCGCCATCACGTACACGGTCGTCGTGTCCAGGAGGCGCGTGATCGCGTCGTCCTCGCCGTAGCCCTCGAGCAGCGCGCGCGCGTGGTCGAGCGCCAGGCCGGACGTCCACGCTTGCGTCGTCTCCATGCCGGCGACGAGCAGCAGCGCGGGGCGGCCGGGGCGCAGCTCGCCGGACGCGAGCCGCAGGACGTCGATCGAGCGCCCGCCGCGCGTCTCGCCGATCGAGATCAGCGCGGCGCGGTCGGTGTGCGCGCCTTCGAGCCGGCGCAACGCGACGCGCAGGTCGCGGTCGTTCATCAGCTCGACGCGGGCGGCGTCGTCCTGGACGGGCGGGGGGACGGGCGGCGATGCGTGCGCGAACACGCAGAGCGCGGCGAGGGCCGGGATCATGGGGTCCTCTCGGTCGGGGGGGAGCGGCGCGCGGCCGCGGGACGGTCGCCGCGGATTGTAGCCGAGCGCGCGCCCGTCGCTGAGCGCGGCCTCGCCGGTCAGCTGCCCGCCGAGCGCAGGAAGTCGGCGATCTCGTCGCCGCGCTCCTCCGCGTCGTGTTCGCCCAGCTCGATCAGCCGCCGCAGGTAGTCCGACTGGAACATCAGCAGCGAGATCAGGTCCGAACTCTTCGTCTCGCGCGTGCCGAGGCGTCGTGTAAGGAAACGGAACAGGCGCGGCAAGCGCGGCTCGTAGTCGCCCGCGAGCTTGCCCAGGTCGATCGACGGGCGCAGCACGAGCAGCTCGATGGGCCGCAAGCCCTGGCGCTCGCCCTCCGGCAGGCGCCGGATCAGCGTGTTCAGCCGCTCGAGGCTCATCGCGTCCTGGTCGAGCAGGTCCAGGAAGATCGCGTTCATCAGCACGCCGATCACCTGCGCGGGCGGCGGGTACTGCGACGTCTCCTGCTCGTCGGTCTCGGCGGCGCTGCGGCCGTAGCGCGTCGAGATCGCCAGCACGTGCGACGCGCCCAGGTGGATCGCGGGCGCCAGCGGGCGGTGCAGGCGGATGCCGCCGTCGCCGAACCAGTGGCCGTCGACCTTCGCCGCGGGGAAGAAGAACGGCAGCGCCGACGACGCCATCACGTGGTCGACGGTCATGCGCGCCGCCTGGCTGCGGCGCATCGGGCGCTCCCAGTCGGCGATCGCCTCGGAGCCCTCGTAGAACGTCAGCGTCTGGCCGGTGTCGTAGCGCGTGGCGGTCAGCGCCAGCGCCTTCAGGTCGCCGGAGTCGATGCGCTGGCGGATGCCGTCGATCACCTGCGGGCTGTCGCACCCGAGCGCGCGGCACAGCGTCTCGCGCAGCGGCGCCGTGTCGACCAGGCCGCGCATCTGGCGCACGCCCTTGCGTCCGCCGAGGAACGCGAGCTGCACGGCCCACTTCACCATGTGGCCGACGATCGACCGCGTGTCGACGCGGAAGACGTCCTCGATCTCGAGGTTGCTCCACAGGTCGACGAGCTGGTCGACGCGCTGCGGGAACGGCACGGTCCCCGAGCCGATGTGCACCGCGTTGATCGCGCCGGCCGACACGCCGGTCAGGATGCGCGCGCGCAGGTCGGGGTGCCGCCGCGCCAGGTGGCGCAGCAGGCCGACCTGGTACGCGCCGCGCGCGCCGCCGCCGCCGAAGGTCAGCGCGAGTTCCGGGGCCGAGGGTGCCATCGGGCGCAGATGCTACGCGGCGCGCGGGGCGGGCGCACCCGTCGGGGTCGCGATTGCGGCGCTCAGGGCGCCGCGCGGAGCTGCAGCGAGACGTGGCGGTCGGTGTCGACCACCACCTCGGCGTCCGCCAGGCCGCAGTCGTCGGCCAAGGCGCGCAGCTCGTCCGGCGTGAGCGCGGCGTGCAGGCTGTCGGCGAACAGCTTGCGCTGGTCCGCGTTCGCGTCGGCGGCGTGCAGGGCGACCAGCTCGTTCAGGCGCTCGATCGAGTCCGGCCGGTAGAGGTCGCGGATCAGCAGCGCGCCGCCGGGTTTCAGCACGCGCCGCGCCTCGCGCAGGAAGTGCGCCGGCTCGGGGATGTGGTGCAGGATCGTGTTCGAGAAGACGGCGTCGAAGGACGCGTCGTCGAGGTCCATGCGCTTGGCGTCCATCGCGCGGTAGGACACGCGCGCCGCGACGTCGGGCGGGCAGCTCGCCAGGCGCCGCTCGGCCAGCTCCAGCATGTGCCGCGCCAGGTCGACGCCGAGCACCTCGCAGCCGGGGACGCGCGCCGCGACGATCGGCGGCATGTGGCCGGGGCCGGTGCCGATGTCCAGCATGCGGCCGCGCGCGCCGAGCTCGACGAGGCGGTCGATGAAGGCCTCGTTCGGACCGCTGTGGTCCATCGCGTCGTAGTCGGCGGCCTCCGCGGCCGTGTCCATCGCTTCCGGTTCGAGGACGCGTTGCAGCATCAGATCGTGAAGTAGCGGGCCGCGGGGTGGTGCACGACGATCGCGGACGTCGACTGCTCCGGCCACAGCTGGAACTCGTCGCCCATCTCGATGCCGACCTCGGAAGCGCCGAGCAGGTCCAGGAGCACTTCCTGGTCCTCCATGCGCGGGCAGGCCGGGTAGCCGAAGGAGTAGCGCGAGCCGCGGTAGCCCTGCTTCAGGAGCTGGCGCATGTCGCGCGCGTCGTCGCCGGCGATGCCGAGCTCGCCGCGGATCTGGCGGTGCACGTACTCCGCGAGGCCTTCCGCGGCCTCGACCGACAGCCCGTGCAGGTGCAGGTAGTCCTTGTAGCGGTCGGCCGAGAACCACTCGCGCGCGACGTCCGACGCCTGCTGGCCGATCGTGACGACCTGCAGCGCGATCGTGTCGAGCTGACCGTTGCGCGACAGGAAGAAGTCGGAGATGCACAGGTGCTTCTTGCCGTCCTGGCGCGGGAAGGCGAAGCGCGCGACCTCCTTCGTCTGGCTCTTCGGGTCCAGCAGCACGAGCGCGTCGCCGTCGGCGAAGCACGGCCAGTAACCGTACGCGGCCTTCGGCTGCAGGATCTTCTCCTGCGCGCACTGCTTCATCAGCTCGTGGTAGATCGGGCGGACCTCGCCGTCGATGAAGCGCTGGTACTCGTCGGCCGGGCGGTTCTTGCGGCGGTAGCCCCACTGGAACTGGAACAGCGTGACCTCGTTGATGTACGGCATCACGCTCTGCAGGTTCACCGACTCGATCAGGCGGCGGCCCCAGAACGGCGGCTTCGGCACGCTGGGCGCGGCGGCCAGGTCGGAGCGGTGGGGGAGCCCCGCGTCCTCCTCGGGCTCGGGGCGCGTGGCGGCCGCGGCGTCGCGCACGGCGTCGACCGTCGCGGCGACCTGCGCGGTGACGCGCTTCTTCTTCGCGGCGACGGCGGGCGCCGCTTCGCCGGCGACGACGCGGCCGACGATGTCGAGGCCCTCGAACGCGTCCTTCGCGTAGTAGACGGCGCCCTCGTACGCCTTGCGGCAATCGTGTTCCACGAAGTTCCGCGTCAGCGCGGCGCCGCCCAGGATGACCGGCGTCGACACGCCGCGGCGCTGCATCTCCTCGAGGTTCTCGCGCATGATCACGGTGCTCTTCACGAGCAGACCGCTCATGCCGATCGCGTCGGGGCGGTGCTCGTGCGCGACGTCCAGGATGTGCTGGATCGGCTGCTTGATGCCGATGTTGAACACCGTGTAGCCGTTGTTCGACAGGATGATGTCGACCAGGTTCTTGCCGATGTCGTGCACGTCGCCGCGCACGGTCGCCAGCACGATCTTGCCGCGCGTGTCGCCCTCGGTGCGCTCCATGTGCGGCTCGAGGTGCGCGACGGCGGCCTTCATCGTCTCGGCCGACTGCAGCACGAACGGCAGTTGCATCTCGCCGCGACCGAACAGGTCGCCGACGACGGCCATGCCGTCCAGCAGGTCCTTGTTGATGATGTCCAGCGGCGCCTTGGTGGTCATCGCCTCGTCCAGGTCCGCCTCGAGGCCGTCGCGTTCGCCCTCGACGATGCGCCACTTCAGGCGGTCGAAGACGTCGGCGGGCAGCTCGCGCGCGGCCTTCGCCTTCACGTCCACGCCGTCGAACAGCGCCATGAAGGCCTGCAGCGGGTCGTAGCCGTCCTTGCGGCGGTCGAAGATCAGGTCCTCGGCGATGCGGCGCGCTTCCGCGTCGATGTGGTGCAGCGGCTCGATGCGGCCCGAGTGCAGGATCGCCGCGGTCAGCCCCGCCTTCTGCGCGTGGTGCAGGTAGACCGAGTTCAGCACGTGGCGCGCCGCGGGGTTCAGGCCGAACGAGATGTTCGACAGGCCCAGCAAGAGGCCGACGCCCGGAAGCTCCTCCTTCACGCGGCGGATGCCCTCGAGCGTCTCGAGGCCCAGGCGCCGGTCGTCCTCGTTGCCCGTGCAGATCGTGAACGTCAGCACGTCGAACAGGATGTCCTCGGGGCGCATGCCGTAGTCGTTGACGCACAGGTCGTAGATGCGGCGCGCGATGCGGAGCTTGTCGTCCGCCGTCTTCGCCATCCCGTCCTCGTCGATCGTCAGCGCGACGACCGCGGCGCCGTGGTCCTTCGCCATCGGCAGGACCTCGTGGCACTTCTCGGGGCCCTCCTCGAGGTTGATCGAGTTGATCACGCTGCGGCCGCCGCACAGTTGCAGCGCGACCTTCAGCACCTGCGGGTCGGTGCTGTCGATCATCAGCGGCGTGGGGACCTCGGTGCGGTAGCGCTTCACCGCGCCCGTCATGTCCGCGATCTCGTCGCGACCGACGTAGGCGGTGCAGAGGTCCAGCATGTGGCTGCCGTCGCGCACCTGCGACTTGCCGATCTGGACCATCGCGTCCAGGTTCTCGTCCAGCAGCGCCTCGCGGAACGCCTTCGATCCGTTCGCGTTCGAGCGCTCGCCGACCAGCAGCACGGAGTTGTCCTGCACCAGGTTGACCGCGCTGTAGATGCTGGTCACCTGCGGGACGAAGGCGGCCTTGCGCGGCTTCGGCGCGCGCTCGCCGATCGCCTTGACGACGGCCTCGAGGTGCTCGGGCGTCGTGCCGCAACACCCGCCGACCATGTTCAAGCCGTCCTCGTCGACGAAGCGCAGCATCCAGTCGGCCAGCTC
>JAUHYB010000531.1 GCA_030426745.1 bacterium | reverse complement strand
GAGGTCGAGGCCGGCCTCGCGCGCCTCGCGCACCTGCCGGTGAACCTGTTCTGGGGCGAGCGCGACTGGTGCTTCACGCCCGAGTTCCGCCGCGAGTGGCAGCGGCGCTTCCCGCGGGCAGAGACGCTGACGCTGGACGACGCGGGGCACTACGCGCTCGAGGACGCGCACGAGCGCATCCTGCCGTGGCTGGCCGAACGACTGCGATGCGCCCGGCCGTAGCGACCGCGGACGACCCGTTCACGCAGCTCGGCGACCTGCCCGAGCGCGTGAACATCGCGCAGTACCTGCCGCGCGTCGCCGCCGCGACGCCGGACAAGCATGCCGTGCGCGTTACCCGCGGCGACCGCGGCGCGATCCGCTTCGACGACGTCACCTACGCGGAGCTCGACCGGCGCAGCGACGCGATCGCGGCCGGGCTGGTGCGCCGGGGCCTTCGGCGCGGCGACCGCGTGTGCGTGTTCGTGAAGCCGGGCGTCGACCTGATCGCGATCACCTTCGCGCTGCTGAAGGCCGCCGCCGTGCCGGTGCTGATCGACCCGGGCATGGGGCGCAAGGCGCTCCTGTCGTGCGTCGAGCGCATGCAGCCGCGCGCGTTCGTCGGCATCCCGATCGCCCATGTGCTGCGCTGCGTCTTCCGCGCGCCGTTCCGCACGGTCGACCTGCTGCTGACGGTCGGTCGCACGCTCGGCTGGGGCGGACCGACGCTCGACGAGCTGCTCCGTGAGCACGACGGCGCGCCGGTGCTCGAGGACACCGCGGCGTCCGACGAGGCCGCCATCCTGTTCACCAGCGGCAGCACCGGGCCGGCGAAGGGCGTCGTCTACACGCACGGCATGTTCGACGCGCAAGTGCGCGCGTTGCGCGAGCTGTACGACTTCGGGCCCGACGAGGTCGACGCGGCCTGCTTCCCGCTCTTCGCGCTGTTCAGCCCGGCGCTGGAGATGACGTGCGTCTTCCCCGAGCTGGACCCCAGCAAGCCCGCGACCTGCGACCCGGCGCGCGTCGTCGGCGCGCTCGAGGCGTCGGGCGCGACCAGCACCTTCGGATCCCCCGCCATCTGGCGGCGCGTGGTGCCGTGGTGCATCGCGAACGGCGTGACGCTGCCGAAGCTGCGCCGCGTGTTGATCGCCGGCGCGCCGGTGCCGCCCGCGCTGGTCGCGGACTTCCACCGCGTGCTGGGTCCCGACGCGGACGTGCACACGCCCTACGGCGCGACCGAGTCGTTGCCGGTGTCGTCGATCGCGGGCCGCGCGATCGTCGGCGACGCGGCGGAGCGCTCGGCGAGCGGCGCGGGGACCTGCGTCGGCCGCTTCGCGCCCGGCATCGACCTGCGCGTGATCCGCGTCACCGACGAACCGATCGCCCGCTGGACCGGCGACCTCGAGGTCCCGCGCGGCGAGGTCGGCGAGATCACCGTGCTGGGTCCGGTCGTGACGCACGAGTACAAGTTCGAGCCGGACCAGACCGCCGCCGCGAAGATCGCGCACGACGGCCGCGTGCGCCACCGCATCGGCGACCTCGGCTACGTCGACCCGGACGGGCGGCTGTGGTTCCTGGGTCGCAAGTCGCACCGCCTGGAGACCGCGAACGGCATGCTGCCGACCGTCGGCGTCGAGGGCATCTTCAACACGCACCCGGACGTGCACCGCACGGCGCTGGTCGGCGTGGGCCCGCGCGGCGCCGAGCGTCCCTACCTGTGGGTCCAGCCCGCCGAGGGCGCGCACCCCGCCGGCGCCGCGGCCGAACAGGCGTTCGCCGACCGCCTGCGCGCGCACGCCGCGGCGCACGCGGACGCCGCCGTCGTCGAGGGCTTCCTGTTCCACCGCGCGTTCCCCGTCGACGTCCGCCACAACGCGAAGATCCACCGCGGCGAGCTGAAGCGCGAGGCCGAACGCCGGCTCGCGGGGGAGCGGTGACGGTACCTTCGGCGCGGCACCTTCGGCCACGGCGCGGTACCTTCGGCCACGGCGCTATGTCGCGGCACCCGAACCACGGTGCAAAAGTGCGCGCGGCACGGTACGTTCCCCGGCGATGAAGGCACTCGTGACAGGCGGAGGCGGCTTCCTGGGCGGCGCGATCGTGCGGCGCCTGGTGGAGCGCGGTGACGAGGTCACGTCGCTCTCGCGCGGCCGCTATCCGGCGCTCGAGGCGCTCGGCGTGCGCCACGTGCGCGCGGACCTCGGCGACGCCGCCGCGGTGCGCGAGGCGGTCGCCGGGCACGACACGGTCTTCCACGTCGCCGCGCTGGCCGGCGTGTGGGGTCCGCGCGCGGACTTCTGGCGCGCGAACGTCGAGGGCACCCGCAACCTGCTCTGCGCGTCGGTGGACGCCGGCGTCGC
>JAUHYB010000530.1 GCA_030426745.1 bacterium | reverse complement strand
CGGCGAGCGTGCCGACCAGCGCCAGGTTGTTCGCCTCGGTGCCGCCGGAGGTGAAGATCACCTCCTCCTCGGCGACCTCCAGCACGGCGGCGACCCGCTCGCGGGCGTCGTCGATCACCGCGCGGGCGCGCCGGCCGGCCGCGTGCACCGCCGACGGGTTGCCGCCCAGCGCGTCGAGCTCCTCCAGGAAGAGCGCGCGCACCTCCGGCCGCAGCGGGGTCGTGGCGTTGTGGTCGAGGTGGACGCGGGGCATCGTCGGATCGTCAGGAGTCGGGGTCGGCCGCGAGGCGTCGGTAGAGGTCCTCGTAGCGGCGCACGCCGGCGTCCCGATCGTAGACCGTCCGCGCGCGCGCGCGACCCGCGCGTCCGAGCTCTCGCGGGACCGCGGGGTCGGCGATCCACCCGCGCAGGGCGGTGACGAAGGCGTCCGCGTCGTCCGGGTCGACCAGCAGGCCGGTCTCGCCGTGGCGCACGACCTCCGGCAGGCCGCCGACGCGGGTCGCCAGCACGCCCAGGCCGCAGGCCGCCGCTTCGAGGGCGGAGAGTCCAAAGGACTCCTCGGCGCTCGTCAAGAGGAAGGCGTCGCGGGGCGCGAGCAGCGCGGGCAGGTCGTCGCGCTCGCCGACGAAGCGCGCGCGGTCCGCCAGGCCGAGCTCGCGCGCGAGCGCCTCGCACCGCGCGCGCTCGGGTCCGTCGCCGACCAGCAGCAGCTCCGCGTGCGTGCCGCGCGACGCGCGCGCGAAGAGCTCGACCAGCCGCGGCACGCGCTTCAGCTCGCGGAAGTTGCTGGCGTGCACCGCGCGCAGCGGACCGGGCGCGCGGTCGCCGGCGTCGCCCGTCGCGTCGGGCCGGAACACCGCGCTGTCCACGAAGTTCGGGATCGTGTCGATCGCCGGCGCGCTCGTCCCCCACCACGCGCGCGTGCGCCGCGCCAGGTCGTCGCTGACCGCCGTGAGCGCGTCGGCCGCGCGCAAGGCGTGGCGCACGAGCGGCGCGTACGACGGCTCCGCGGCCACGAGCGTCACGTCGGTGCCGTGCAGCGTCACGACGACGCGCGGCGCCGCGCGTTCTCCACCGTTCTTCCACGCGTCGCGCGCGACGACCGCGGTCAACGCGTGCGGCAGCGCGTAGTGCGCGTGCAACACGTCGAGCCCGTCGTCCGCGAGCACGCGCAGCACCGCGCTCGCCGCCGCGTAGTCGTCGCCGCCCGCGTCGAACAGCGGGTAGTCGAAGCCGCGCACGCGGTGCAGCACCACGCCGCCGGCGTCGCGCGCGAGCCGCGGCGGGACGCCCGGCGAGAAGACGTGCACGCGGTGGCCGCGCGCCGCGAGCGACAACGCGCACTCCGACGCGACGACGCCGGAACCGCCGACCGTCGGGTGACAGAGGACGCCGACGCGCAGCGGGCGCGACACGGCGGCGCCCGCTAGCGCGGGACCTCGAAGGCTTCCGGCGGGAGCTGCGGCAGGTCCTTCGCGCGCAGGATGCGCAGCTCGTCCTCGACCGCGCCCGTGCGTCGCGGCGCGGGGCGCAGGACGTGTTCGGGCTGCGCTTCCGGCTCGCCCTCGGGTGCCTCGTCGCGCGCGACCTCGGCCGGCGCGTCGGTGCGCGTCGTCTCCGCGGAGGTCTCGGGCACGGCGGGCGCGGCGGACTCGACCGCCGCGCGCGGTGACGCGTCGACGTCCGGCGCCGTCACTTCGTGCGCGCGGGGATCGGCGTCGTCCGTCGCTGCGCTCGTCGTGTCCTCGCGCGGTGCGGCGGCGGGCGAAGGTGCTTCCGTCGCGCGCTCATCCTTCGCCACGGCGGCCGGCTCGGAGGGCTCGACCGCAACGACGGGCTCGATTCGCGACGTCGCGACGGCCTCGCTCGCGACCGCCCGAGCCGCGGCGTCGCGGTGTTCCTCATGCGGCGCGTCCGGCGCGGGGACCTCGGCGCCTTCGACGGGCGCGTCGTCGCGGGTCGTCACCACGGCGGGCTGCTGCGCGGCGGCGCTCGTCTCCGTGTCGCTCTCCTCGTCACGCTCGCGCGCGACGACGTCGTCGTCCCGCGACGCGGTCGCTTCGCTCGGCGGCGTCGCGTCCGCGTCGCGCGCCGCGAACTCCTCCTCGCGCACCGCCTGTTGCAGCGCGGCGCGTTCGCGCGCGAGCTCGTTCACCTCGCGCGCGGCGGGCAGGTTCGCCAGCGCCGGGTCGCGCGACTCCTGCTCGATCACCTCGAGCGCCAGCATGCGGTAGTCCTGCGCGCCGTTCGACTCCGACGCGTAGTCCAGGATGCTGACGCCGAAGCTGGGCGCCTCCGCGACCTTGACGTTCGAGCGGATCGCCGTCTTGAAGACCTGGCCGGGGAAGT
>JAUHYB010000089.1 GCA_030426745.1 bacterium | reverse complement strand
TGCGGCAAGACGACGCTGCTGCGCGCCATCGCGGGGCTCACGACGCCGCACGCCGGGCGCATCGAGGTCGAGGGCGCGCTGGCCGACGACGGGCCGAAGCGCCACCTGCCGCCCGCGCGGCGCGGCGTGGGCATGCTGTTCCAGAGCGGCGCGCTGTGGCCGCACATGCGCGCGGCGCGTCAGCTGCGCTTCGTGCTGCGCGCGCGCGGCCTGGGCTACGGCGCCCGCCGCAAGCGCGCGAAGGAGTTGCTGTCGCTGGTCGAGCTCGAGGGCTTCGACCGCCGCGCGCCCGGCACGCTGTCCGGCGGCGAGGCCCAGCGCCTGGCGCTGGCGCGCGCGCTGGCGTCGGACCCGCGCGTGTTGCTCCTGGACGAGCCGCTCGGACCCCTCGACGCGGAGCTGCGCGCGTCGCTCCTGGCGCGCCTCGTCGCCCTGCGCGACGAGCTGGGCCTGACCGTGCTGCACGTCACCCACGACCCCGCGGGCGCGCGCGACGTCGCGCACCGCGTGCTGCGCATGGCCGACGGCCGCGTCGCGTCGGACACCTCCGCGCCCGCCGCGGCGGGCGTCCCCGAGGGCGCCATCGCGGGCGCCGCCGAGCGCCCCGCGAACGACGAGGAGGCCTCGGCGTGAGGGCCCTGCGCGTCGCCCTGGGTCTGCTCGTCGTCGCGCTCGGCGCGTACCTCCTGCTGGTCGTCTTCGAGGCGCCCGCTCCGGCCGAGCCGGCGCGCGAGTTCACCAGCTCGCGCCAGTGCATGGAGTGCCACGCCGACGTCTTCGCCGAGTGGGAGTCCTCCGCGCACGCGAACGCCTGGGTGAACCCGGACGTGCGCGCGCTGTCGAACGACTTCGCGAACACCGACTGCATCGACTGCCACGCGCCGCGCCCGATCTTCGAGTCGGGCATCGGCAAGCGCGTCCTGCCGCGCGCGTCGCGCCGCGCCGAGGGCGTGGACTGCATCGCGTGCCACCTGTTGCCGGACGGCGGCGTCGCGGGCACGGTCGACTCGCAGCGCGCGGCCTGCCGCCCGGTCGCGCGGCGCGAGCTGGCCAGCCCCGACTACTGCGGCGTCTGCCACAACCAGCACAAGACGGTCGACCAGTGGCGCGAGTCGCGCTACGCCGACCAGGGCGTCTCCTGCGTCGATTGCCACATGCCGCTGCGCGACGGCGACCCGAACAACGGGCGCGACCACACCTGCCGCGGCGGGCACGACGTCGAGCTCGTGAAGACGGCGGTCGACCTGCGCGCGCGGCGCGAAGGCGGCGCGCTGGTCGTCGAGGTCGAGAACGTCGGCGCGGGGCACTCGTTCCCCACCGACGAGCGGTCGCGCGCCTCGGACGTCTTCTGGCGCCCGCTGGCCGAGGGCGGCGCGGATCCCGAGCCGTGGCGCCACCTCTACCGCTTCCGCTCGCCCTACCGCCACGAGGTCGGGCTCGAGGACACCTGGCTGCCCGCGCACGAGACCTGGACCGGCCGCGTCGAGGATCCGGGCGAGGGTCCGCTCGAGGTCGCGATCTTCTACAAGCTGTCGCCCTACTGGACGACGCCGGAGGCGCCGGACCCCGACGCCGAGGCGCAGCGCCTGCACACGGTCGAGGTGCGGCCGTGAGCGCGCGGCGCGGGTCGCGCGGGGTCGCGCTCGCGGCGTCGCTGCTGCTGGCCGCCTGCGGAGACGCGCCCGCGCCGACCGCGGGCGAGTCCCCCGCCGGATCCGCCGCCGCTCCCGCCGCCGCTCCCGCCTACGGGCCGGTCGTCGACCGCGCGATCGCGGCGCTCTCGGACGCGATCGACCCGCGGTTCGAGCCCGAGCCGGCCGACCGCGAGCTGGTGAACGAGCTGACGCAGGTGCTGGCGAACGCCGGCGGCGACGCGCGCCTGCGCGAGCTGCCGCTGGAGGAGATCCGCGGGATCGGCGACGCGGCGCTGCGCGAGCTGTCGCGCATCGCCGCCGACCCCGGAGCCGAGGCGAACGCGCGCGCCGCCGCGATCGAGTTGATCGCCGCCGTCGGCACGCGGCCCGCCGGGCTTGCGCTGGTCGAGCTGTGCGACTCCCGCCGCGAGACCTGGGTGCGCCGCCACGCGGCCTGGCGCGCGTCCGAGTTGCCGGTCGACGTCGACGTCGTCGTGCCCGGCCTGCTGCTGCGCCTGCGGTCGGAGACGGACCACGAGGCGGCGATCTACGTCGCGTCGGCGCTCGCGCGGCACGCGAACTACGCGGCGCTCGAGATGCTGCAGCGCCTCGTCACGACCGGCGCGGACGAGGCGGCGCGGCAGCGCGCGGCGGCCGAGCTGGCGCGCGTCGTCGAGGAGGCCGGCGCGCCCGACGCCGCGACGCTGGACGCGTGGTGGCGCGCGGGCGCGCCCGAGCTGCCCTCGCGCGCGCCGTCCGACCACCTGCGCCTCGCCGCGTGGCAGTGGATCGCGACGCTGTCCGGCGACACCTTCCAGCTGCGCCCCGTCGACGACGCGCGCTTCATCCTGTCGCGCCTGGGCGCGTGGGCCGTCGCGCCGCTCGCCGACGCGCTGGCCGACCAGGATCCCTACGTCCGGCTGCACGCCGCGCAGTGCCTGGAGCGCATGGGCCGGCGCGCGCGCGCGGCGGTGCCGGCGCTCGAGGCGGCGCTGGACGACCCGCGGCTCGCGGCGCAAGCGGCGCGCGCGCTGGGCGCGATCGGCGGGCCGGGCGTGCGCGAGGTGCTCGAGAGCGCGATCGGACCGGGTCCGCACGAACGCCGCGTGGCGGCGGTGCGCGCGCTCGAGTTGCTGGGAGACGCGGCGGCGGCGCCGCGGCTGGCCGAGCGCCTGGCGGACGAAGCCGAGCCCTACGACCTGCGCCAGACCGCGGCCGAGTCGCTGCTGGCGCTCGCGCCCGACGACGCCGCGGCGCGCGCGTTCCTGGTGGCGAGCCTGACCGAGCCCGCGGCCGACGTGGGCGGCGCGGAGCGGGCGCTGGCCGACTGGCTCGCCGCGCGCGCCGACGACGCGTCGCTCGACGCGCTGCGCGCCGCGTGGCGAGCCGCCGACGTCGCGGCCGGCGCGATCCCCACCTCGTCGGAGTCCACCGCGCGCCGCGCGGCGCGACAGCGCGCCTTCGCCGAGCTCGACGGCTAGCGGGCTGGCGCGGTCCGCTCTCGTCGCGGGACCCGGGCCGCTACCAGGACCCGTACAGGTCGAGCAGCACGACGACGAGGTACAGCACCGCGTTCGTCACGAACTGCAGGTCGCCCCCCAGGAGGACGCGCGTCGGGCTGCCGCCGCCCCGCTGCGTCTGCACCAGCAGCATGTAGCGCGCGAGGCCGAACAACACGAACGGCACCGTCAGCGTCAGGTGGTGGTCCGCGCCGAAGTTCGCGGCCGTCTCGTCGGACACGGTGTACATCGTGTACGCGACGATCGTGCACGCGGCGACGAGCGTGACCATCTGGTCCAGGAAGCCCAGGTTGTACTGCGTCAGGATCGCGCGGTGCTCGCCGCGGTCCTCGCCCAGGAGGTCGATCTCCGCGCGCCGCTTGCACAGCGCCAGGAAGAGCGCCAGGAACAGCGTGCACAGGAACAGCCAGTGCGACACGGGGACGTGGATCGCGCTGGCGCCCGCCTGCACGCGGAACAGGAAGCCCGCCGCGATGCAGAAGACGTCGACCAGCACGACGTGCTTGAGCTTCACGCTGTACGCCAGGTTCAGCGCGAGGTACGCGCCGAGGACCCACACGACCGGCACCGGTTCGCCGCCGGCGCGGATGGCCAGCGCGAAGGAGCTCACCGCCAGCACGACGGCCGCGACGATCGCGGCCGGGATCGACAGCTGACCCGCCGCGATCGGGCGGCGGCACTTGGACGGGTGCTTGCGGTCGCTCTCGACGTCGAGGACGTCGTTGAACAGGTAGATCGCGCTCGAGCCGAAGCAGAAGGCCGCGACCGTGATCAGCACCGGCCAGACCCGCACGTCCGCCCCGGTGTCCGCCGCCGTGTCCGCGGCGATGCCGCCCGCGAACACCAGCGCCGCGAGGACGAAGACGTTCTTCACCCACTGGTGTGGGCGCATGGCGCGCAGCAAGGGGATCGGGGACATGGCGGGGGGCGGTCTCGGTGGTCTTTCGGCCCCGCGGGGGGCCGATCGAGAGCGAATTCCGCGCGCGGTGACCGCCGCCGCGGCGGGCCGGGCGGCGTCCCGGCGCGCGACCCGCTCAGTCCAGGCTGAGGCGCTGCAGCTCCTCGACCGGCGACTCGGGGCCGACGATCAGGATCTCCTCCTCCTCGTCGACGATGCCCTCTTCGCGCAGGAGCGCGATCTCGTAGGTCGTCACCGCGCCGTCCGCCCACAGCACGACGGTCGCCGTGCGGTGGTTCTTGCCGCCGTCGTTGTCGTCCGCGACCAGCGCCTCGCTGCCGGATCCGGGGAACTTGCGCAGCGGGTACTCCTTGAGGTCGCGCGCGGCGTAGGACGTCGCGCGCCCGTCGACCAGCTCGAGGTCCGAGTACCACTCCGTCGGCGGCAGGTCGCCCACCGAGAGCGCCGACAGGTCGACGCCGGGGCAGGTCAGCTTCTTCGCCGAGGTCTCCGAGTTCTCCCAGGTGCCCGACGTGATCAGCGACGCCAGGAAGCGGGAGCCGCTCTCCTTCGGCACGCGCTTGAACTTGGTCTTGTAGAGGATCAGTCCCTTGTTGATCTCCCCCATGTTCGCCTTGCAGGCGGTGACCTCCGCCGCGTCGATCGCCTCGGGGATCTTCGGCAGCAGGTACACCATCAGGATCCCGATGATCAGGATCACGGCGAGGAGCTCGATCAGCGTGAAGCCCGCGCGTCGCGCGAGGCGCAGGGCGGGGCGGAAGGGAGCGCGCATGGAGAGGGCCTTCGTGGGAGGGGCGTGGGCGGCCCGTTCTAACCCATCGCGCCGGAGGAGTCACCCGGAGGGTTCGATTCCGCTCGCGGCCCGCGCGTCTCCCCCACGAACGCGCGAGCGGCCCCGCACGTCCGTCGGACGCGCGGGGCCGCTCTCGTGCACGGAGCGCGCGGATGCGCGCGATCAGCCGGCGTGCGTGCCGACGGCGCTCTGCAGCGCGGCGACCTTCGAGGTCTGCTCCCAGGGGAAGTCGGCGCGGCCGAAGTGGCCGTGGTACGCGGTCTTCTCGTAGATCGGGCGCTTCAGGTCGAGGTCGGCGAGGATCACCGCGGGGCGCAGGTCGAAGACCTCGCCGACGGCCTTGTCGAGGACGTCGTCCGCGACCTTGCCGGTGCCGAAGGTGTCGACGCGCAGGCTGAGCGGCTCGGCGACGCCGATCGCGTAGGACAGCTGCACCTCGCAACGGTCCGCCAGGCCCGCGGCCACGACGTTCTTCGCGACCCAGCGCGCGGCGTAGGCGGCCGAGCGGTCGACCTTCGACGGGTCCTTGCCGGAGAACGCGCCGCCGCCGTGACGGCCCATGCCGCCGTAGGTGTCGACGATGATCTTGCGCCCGGTCAGGCCGCAGTCGCCGTGGGGCCCGCCCAGCACGAAGCGGCCGGTCGGGTTGATGTGGTAGATCGTCTCGTCGTCGAGGAACTCGGCCGGGATGACCTGCTTGATGACGTCGTCGCGCACGTGGCGCACGATCTCGGCGTGCACGTCCTCGTCGGACGACTTGCCGTTCACCTCGGGGTCGTGCTGCGTCGAGATGACGACCGTGTGCACGCGCACCGGCTTGCCGTCCTCGTACTCGACCGTGATCTGGCTCTTCGCGTCGGGGCGCAGCCACGGCAGCGTGCCGTTCTGGCGCAGCTCCGCGAGCTTCGCGACGAGCGCGTGGCTGTAGTGGATCGCGAAGGGCATCAGCTCCGGCGTCTCGTTGCACGCGTAGCCGAACATCAGGCCCTGGTCGCCGGCGCCCTGCTCGGCGTGCAAGCCCTCGCCCTCCGACACGCCCTGCGAGATGTCGGGCGACTGCTTGTCCAGCGTGACCATCACGGCGCAGGTGTCGCCGTTGATGCCGAACTGGTCGCTCGTGTAGCCGATGCGCTTGATCGTGTTCCGCGCGATCTCCTGGTAGTTGATCACCGCGTCGGTGGTGATCTCGCCCGCGATGACGCACAGGCCGGTGGTGACCATGGTCTCGCAAGCGACGCGCGAGTTGGGGTCCTGCGCCAGCAGGGCGTCGAGGATCGCGTCGGAGACCTGGTCGGCCACCTTGTCGGGGTGGCCCATCGAGACGGACTCGGAGGTGAAGAACTGTCGTGCCATCGAGCTCGGGTGGTGGTGGGTTCGGGGGGATCGCGAGGCGCGTTCGGGGGGCCGGACGCGCCCTGCGGGCCCGGCTCGGGATCGATCGACCCGGATGCGTCGGAGCATGAGGGGCGATCGAGGTCGGCAGAGGATAGCGCCCTCCGCCCGGCACCACTAGCGCGCTAGGCCCCGGTTCCGGGAAGACAGCGGTCCTGGAGCGCGCGCACCGTGCGGGCGGTGGCCCCCTGGACGCCGCGGACCGCCTCGAGCCCGGCGCGCGCCATGCGGTCGCGCGCCGCCTCGTCGGCGAAGAGGTCCGCCAGGGCCTCGGCGAGGTCGGCGGGGTCCGCCAGCCGCAGGGCCGCGCCCGCGCCCTCGAGCAGCGCGGCCTCGTGCAGGAAGTTGCCGACGTGCGGGCCGTACAGGACCGGCCGTTCCTGCGCCGCGGGCTCCAGCATGTTGTGGCCGCCGTGCGGGATCAGCGAGCCGCCGACGAAGACGAGGTCGGCCAGGGCGTAGACCTGCTCCAGCTCGCCGATCGTGTCGACGATCACGGGGCGGCGCGGGTCGGGGGTCTCGGCGCCCGCGCGCAGCACGGTCAGGCGCTGCGCCGGCGCCCCGAGCTCGGCCAGCTCGCGGCAGATCGCGGGGACGCGCTCGGGGTGGCGCGGCACCAGCACGAGCCGCGCGTCCGGCGCCTTCGCGCGCCACGCCTCGACGACCAGCCGCTCCTCGGGGTCGTGGGTCGATCCGGCGACGAGCACGGGTTGGCCGTCCGCCCCGCCCAGGTGCCGCGCCAGCTCGGGGTCGATCGCGAGCCGCCCGCTGGGCAGCGAGTCCGCCTTGACGTTCCCCGTGACCAGGATGCGGTCGCGGTCGTTCGACAGCTCCTCGAAGCGCGCGGCGTAGACCTCGTCCTGCACGCAGAACAGGCTGATGCGCTGGAACTGCGGCATCAGCTTCCGGAAGCGCAGGTAGCGCGGGAAGCTGCGCTCGGTGATGCGGCCGTTCGCGACCGCGATCGGCACGCCGGAGCGGTTCGCGGCGCGCAGGAAGTTCGGCCAGACCTCGAGCTCGATCAGCACGACCGCCGCCGGCGCGACGCGGCGCAGGAAGCGCCGCACGATGAACGCGAAGTCGAACGGGAAGCGGACGACCGTCAGGTGCGGGTAGGTGCGGCGCGCGACCTCGGCGCCGGTGGCGGTCGTCGTGCTGATCACGACTTCCAGGTCGGGCCGCTCCTCGGCGAGGCGCGCGACGATCGAGCTGGCCGCCTTGACCTCCCCCACGGAGACGCCGTGCACGACGACGCGCTTGCCGCGGCGCTCGGGCGGCGCCGCGGGCAGGCCGAAGCCCAGCCGCTGCGACACCATCGTGCGGAAGACCGGGTCGACGAGCGTGCGCGCGATCCACCACGGCGACGCGACGAGCACCGCGAGCCACAGCGCGAGGTCGTAGACCACGTGCAGCGCGAAGCGCCCGACCCCGGGGACGGGGTCGCGCAGGATCGGGGGCGGGACCGTCGGCCCGGCGGCCGCCATCAGGCCTGGTCGGCCCCGTGGCACTTCTTGAACTTCTTCCCGCTGCCGCAGGGGCAGGGGTCGTTGCGGCCGATCGTCGACAGGTCGATGCCGGCGGGCAGCTCGCCGGCGGCGCCCTCGGCGGGCTTCGACGTCGGCGCTTCGGCTTCCTTCGCGGGCGCCGGCGTCGCGGCGCCGGAGCGGGCGGCCTGCGCGGCCTGCACCGCCTGGCGACGGCGGGCCATGTCGAAGGCCTGCGAGGCGGGCACGCGCGTGGTCGCGGCCTGGCGCGCGCGGGCGACGGCGGCGGCGCGGCGCTGCGCCTCCTCGGCGGCGTTCGCGCGGGCGCGGGCCTCCGCCTCCGCGGCGAGGGCGGCGCCCCCGGCGCTCGTCGGCGGCACCGGCGTCGCGGGGCGGCGCGCGGGCGCGGTCGGCGACTGGCCCGGCGCGGGCGGTCCGCCCTCCTCGCCGGCGACGCGGATGCGCAGCACGATCGACGCGACCTCGTCCTCGATCGCCTCGTGCAGCTTGTGGAAGAGCTTGGTGCCCTCGAGCTTGTACTCGGTCTTCGGGTCGTGCTGCGCGTAGCCGCGCAGGCCGATGCCGGCCTTCAGCGCGTCCACCGCGCGCAGGTGGTCCTTCCAGCGCGAGTCGATCGCGTTCAGCAGCACGTAGCTCTCGATGCGCCGCATCACGTCGGGGGTGACGGTGCGCTCGCGGTTCTCGTACTCGGCCTCGATCGCCTCGATCGCCGGGCCGTCGTCCGGGTCGGTCTTGTCGACGGCGCGCTCGATGACGGACGACGCCGGCTCGAAGCCGAAGGTGCGCTGGAACCAGCCCGCGAAGCCCTCGGGGTCGCCCGAGTACGTCTTGCACGCGCGGTCCAGCGCGCGCTCGATCAGCGCCAGCGTCTTGTCCTTGGTGTCGATCCCCTCGAGGACCTCCTGGCGGCGCGAGTAGATGTCCTTGCGCTGCTTGTCCATCACCTCGTCGTACTCGAGGAGGCTCTTGCGGATCTCGAAGTTGCGGTCCTCGACCTTCTTCTGCGCGCGGCCGATGGCGCGCGTCACCATGCCGGACTCGATCGGCTGGCCCTCGCCCATGCCGATGCGGCCCATCAGGTTCTTCATGCGCTCCGAGTAGAAGATGCGCATCAGGTCGTCTTCCAGCGACAGGAAGAAGCGCGAGACGCCGACGTCGCCCTGGCGGCCGGAACGACCGCGCAGCTGGTTGTCGACCCGGCGCGACTCGTGGCGCTCGGTGCCCAGCACGTAGAGGCCGCCCAGCGCGAGCACTTCCTGCTCGTCGCGCTCGCAGCGGTCGCGGACCTCCGCGCGGATCTCGTCGATCTTCTCGAGGTTGTCGACGTCGCCCTCGTTCAGCCCGGCCTCGTCGAGCGCCTTCTTCAGGCGGTACTCGAAGTTGCCGCCCAGCTTGATGTCCGTACCGCGGCCGGCCATGTTCGTCGCGACGGTGACCGAGCCCTTGTCGCCGGCGGTCGCGACGATGTTGGCCTCGCGCTCCCACTCGCCGATCTTGGCGTTCAGCACGTTGTGCGGGATGCCGCGGTCGTTCAGCAGCTTGTGGACGATCTCCGACTTCTCGACGGAGGTCGTGCCGACCAGCACCGGCTGGCCCTTCGCGTGCATCTCGGCGACCTCGTCGGCGATGGCGTTCCACTTCTCGCGCTCGGTGCGGTAGACGATGTCGTGCCCGTCCTCGCGCGCGATCGGCAGGTTGGTCGGGATCGAGACGACGTCCAGGTCGTAGATCTTGTGGAACTCGCCGGCCTCGGTGATCGCCGTGCCGGTCATGCCCGACAGCTTGTCGAACATGCGGAAGTAGTTCTGGTACGTGATCGTCGCGAGCGTCTGGTTCTCCTGCTTCGGCTGCAGGCCCTCCTTGACCTCGACCGCCTGGTGCAGGCCGTCGGACCAGCGCCGCCCCTCCATCTTCCGACCGGTGAACTCGTCGACGATGATCACCTCACCGTTCTCGACGACGTACTCCTTGTCGTTGCGATACAGCTCGTGGGCCTTGATCGCGTTCTCGATGTAGTGCGGCCAGTCCTCGTTGCCCGGCGTGTAGAAGGACTCGACGCCGACCATCTTCTCGGCCTCCTCGATGCCCGACTCCAGCAAGCTGGCCGAGCGCTCCTTCTCTTTGACCTCGTAGTGCTCGTCCTTCTTCAGCGCGCGCGCGATCTGGTCGGCCAGCGCGTAGCGGTCGACGTCCTGCTCCGCCGGACCGGAGATGATCAGCGGCGTCCGCGCCTCGTCGATCAGGATCGAGTCGACCTCGTCGACGATCGCGAAGTAGAGCTGCTTCTGAACCTGGTCCTCGACCCGGTTCTTCATGTTGTCGCGCAGGTAGTCGAAGCCGAACTCGTTGTTCGTGCCGTAGACGAGGTCGCAGCCGTAGACCGGGATGCGCTCCTGCGGCGACATGTCGGACTGGATCGCGCCGACGGTCAGGCCGAGGTACTCGAAGACCGGCGCCATCCAGAAGGCGTCGCGGCGCGCGAGGTAGTCGTTGACCGTGACCAGGTAGCAGGTCTTTCCGGAGAGCGCGTTCAGGTACAGCGGCAGGGTCGCGACGAGCGTCTTGCCCTCGCCGGTCATCATCTCCGCGATGGCGCCCTGGTGCAGCGTGATGCCGCCGACGAGCTGCACGTCGTAGTGCCGCATGCCGAGCGTCCGCACGGCCGCCTCGCGGCACAGCGCGAAGGCCTGGGGCAAGAGGTCGTCCAGCGTCGCCTCCCCGGACGCCACGGCGGCCTTCCAGCGCTCGGTCTGGGCGTCGAACTGCTCCGCCGAGAGGCTCTTCGCCCACTCCTCCTCGGCGTTGATCTTGTCGACGAGCGGCTGGATCTGGCGGACCGCGCGCTCGTTGGCGGAGCCCATCAGTCGCTTGAAGAACCGGCCGGTGTTCTCTCCGATGGTGGAGAGCCTGTCGTTGATGTTTTCCCAGTCCATGGCGTGCTCACGGGGCCCGTGGAGGGGCCGCCGGGGGTGCGGAAGGCCGGCCATTAAAGGGTCGCGACCGCTCCAGGGGGAGCCTCGGCCGTGGAAAACGCGCCCTCGCCGCGATCGTGAGACCGAATCGGCCGGAGTCCGCCGCGTCAGGCGTCGCCGTCGCGGAGCAGCTCCTCGACCATCTTGAACAGGATCTCGCGCGGGTACGGCTTGCGCAGCAGGCCGCTGACGCGCTGGATCTCGGACAGGCTGATCTCGGACGCCGTCGCCAGCAGGACGGGCAGCGCGCTCCACTCCTCGTGGCTGCGGATGCGGTCGAGCACCTCGTGCCCGTCCATCTGCGGCATCGAGTAGTCGAGCACCACCAGGTCCGGCAGCGGGCCTTCCTCGAGCCGCTCGAGCACCTGCACGCCGTCGTACGCGACCTCGACCTCGTAGCCGCGGGCGCCCAGCAGCGCCGCCAGCCCGCGGGCGACGTTGCGCTCGTCGTCGACGACCAGGATCCGGCCCTTGCGCCCCTGGCCGCCCTCCAGCCGCGCGATGCCCTCGGCCAGCTCGCGCAGGTCGTGGTGCGTCGGCAGGCCGGCCTCGTGCCAGGCGTTCTCGATCTCGCGCTTCAACGTCGCGTTGTGGCGCCGGATCTCCATGAAGCGCGGGTAGTCCGGGCTGTTCAGCGGCACCTCGATCTGGTCGTGGGTGTCCACCGAGAAGAAGTACTCCTCGTCGACCAGGTACTCCTGGACGACGAACTTCATGAAGGGGTACTGGTCGTTCCCCAGGCGCAGCGTGTAGCGCGCGCACAGGGGGTCGTCCGAGCTCTTGCCGGCGGCCTCGCACAGCGCGAACAGCTCCGACAGCGACTCGACCTGGTCCAGCGAGCGCGGGTCGAAGCGCGGCTTCGCCGCCGCCGGGTCGGGCCAGGCGTGCTCCATGTAGATCTCGACCGCCCGACGGATCAGCCCGGGCGAGAGCTCTTCGAGTCGCATCGCACCCCCCGGGGCCTCACACCTTCGCCGGCCGCGGCCGGTCCATGCAGCCGACGAAGTCGCGCACCGACGCGACGTCGTGCTCGTCGAG
>JAUHYB010000529.1 GCA_030426745.1 bacterium | reverse complement strand
GTCGTCCCGCGCGCGCGCCGTCACCGGCGCCGACGGGACGTTCCGCATCGAAGGCTTGCCGGCCGGCAACTGGACGGCGAACGCCTACCTGGAAGGGCACGACGCCGAGGTCCGCGACCGACGGTGGGGCCGCGTGGAGACCGGCGACGAGGTCGAGTTCGTCGTGCGCCCGCTCATCGACGTCCCGGTCGACGTGCGCATGCCCGACGGGTCGCGACCGGCCGAGGCCGACGTGGCGGCGGCGGGCGAGGACTCGGCGCAGGTCCGCTGGACGCCGGACGCGGCCTTCATCCGGCTCGTCCCCGGCACGTACCGCTTCACGGCGGGCGTGGGCGGCGACCGGTTGACCCCGGCGCCGTTCACGTCCGAGGAGGTCGAAGTCGTGCTCGAGCTCGGCGTCACGCCCGAGACGGTCGTGCTGCCGCTCTCCGGCACGCTGGGCATCCGCGGCGAGGTGCACGGATCGGGCGACGGGCTCTCGCCGGGGATCGCCACCGTGCTGATGAAGCGCGTGGACGCGGACGCGACCCCGGAAGCGGTGCGCTTCGTCCAGACCGACAACCGCAAGGCGGTGCACGTCGGGCGCGGGTACGAGTTCCTCGACATCGAAGCGGGGCGTTACGCGGTCGGCGTCTCCCAGAACTTCAGTAACGAAGCGGAGGGCGTGCGGATCGTCGACGTCGTGGACCGCATCGTCGAGCTCGACCTGGCGCTGGATCCGGTGGACCTGTCGCGCAGCGTGCGCGTGCACGTCTTCGCGCCGGACGGTTCGCGCCCGGACCGCGCCTCGCCGACCGTCGAGGCGGACGGCCTGGAGCGCGCGTTCAGCTTCCAGCTCGAGTCGCGGCGCTTCGACGACGGCAGCTACGCCGTCGACATGAGCGAGGAGATGGAGAAGGCGTACTTCGAGGAGCCGGGCGACGCGGAGTTCCGCTTGATCGTCCGCCACCGCGAGTACGGGCGGGTGGAGGCGGCGCTCACGCCGGGCCAGCTGGAGGCGACGGTCCGGTTCCGCGAGCCCGCGTCGGTCCTCGTCGACGTCGCGGGCGCGGCGGCGAGCGGCAAGCTCGAGCGGCTCAGCGTGCGGCTGCGCCCGGCGTCCGCGGGCGACGGCAGCAGGTCGAGGTTCAGCGAGACGCGCGCCGCGGTCTCGCCGGAGGGGCGCGCGACCTTCGAGCACCTGCAGCCGGGCGCCTACGTCGTCGAGCTCTCGGTGGGCGAGCCCGGCAGGTTCTCCGCGAACACGCTGGACGAACAGGACGTGACGGTCGAGTCGGGCACCGTGACCGTCGACCTCGCGATGCCGCCGCTGCACACGCTCGAGGTGGCGTGGCCGGACGGCAAGCCCGGCTCGCGGATGCGGCTGTCCGCGACGGACGACCTGGGCGACCTGTGGAACACGCGCTCGACCACGCTCGGTGACGACGGCGTCGCGCGCTTCGAGGAGCTGCCGCCGGGCACCTACCGCTTGACCGCGACGGTCGCCGGCGAGACGCGCGAGATGTCGATCGACGTGCCCGCCACCGGCGTGCGCTTCGAGCCGATGGTCTTCGACGCGCTGCGCGTGTCGATCGACGACGCCGGCGGCGACCTGGCGCGCGCGGGCCTGCGCGACGGCGACCTGGTGATCGGGCGCGACGGCGCGGAGTTCACCGGCGACGCGCCGCGCGACCTGCTGAGCGAGGTCACGACGTCGAACACGGCCGAGGTGCGCCTCCTGGTCCTGCGCGGGTCGCAGCGACTGGAGGTCACCTTGCGCGGCGCGGACTTCGGGCTGCGGGACGACCTGGGCGGGCGCTTCGACACCGCGATGCGGGCGCGCTAGCTCGCGGCGCGAAGTCCGCAACCCCTTGCGCGGCAACGCCGTGCGACGATCCGGCTGCCGGCCCCCGCGCGTTCTTCCGCCGCGCTGTCGAAACGCGACCCCGGCGAACGTCGAGGTCCGTGACGCCGGGAGGTCCGGCGCGCACCGAACCCGACCCGCGCTCGCGCGAGCGCTCCAGCACGAGGAGACCCCCATGCGTTACCTGTTGATGATCTACTCCGACGAAGCCGCCGAGGGCCGCATGAGCGAGGCGGAGATGGGCAAGATGATGGAGGGCTACGGCACCTTCACCGAGGAGCTGATCGGCTCCGGCGCGATGCAGTCGGCCGAGCGCCTGCAGCCGATCGCGACGGCGACGACGGTGCGCGTGCGCGACGGCAAGACGCTGACCGTCGACGGCCCGTTCGCCGAGACGAAGGAGCAGATCGGCGGCTTCTACCTGATCGACGTGCCGGACCTGGACGCGGCGATCGCGTGGGCGAGGAAGATCCCGACGGCGGAGTACGGCTCCGTCGAGGTGCGGCCGA
>JAUHYB010000528.1 GCA_030426745.1 bacterium | reverse complement strand
TCGGCGTCGCGCACCGCTTCGGCCCGGACGGCGCGTGGCGCTCGTCCGGCGTCGTCTTCCGCGCGCGCGAGTCCGCGCCGGACGCCGATCAGGACGTCGATCGGGAATCCGCGCCCAGGCAGTGACGCAGCGCGCCGTCGAGCGTCGGGTCCTCGAAGCGGAACCCCAGCTCGACGAGCCGCTTCGGCAGCACGCGCTGGCTCGCCAGCAGGAGCGCGTCCGCGATCTCGCCGAAGGCCGCGCGCGCCGCGAAGGCCGGCAACGGCAACACGGCGGGCCGGCGCAACACCGACCCCAGCACGCGGCCGAAGTCGCGGTTGCGGATCGGGTCGGGCGCCACGACGTTCACCGCGCCGTCCACGCGCTCGTCGCGCAGCGCGAAGTCGATCGCGCCCACCGCGTCGTCCAGCGACACCCAGCTCATCCACTGCCGCCCGTCGCCGACCGGGCCGCCGGCGCCCGCGCGGAACGGCGGCAACATGCGCGACAGCGCGCCGCCCTCGGGCGTCACGACGACGCCGAAGCGCAAGCGCGCGCGCCGCACGCCGGCGAGGTGCTCGGCGCCGACCGACTCCCACGCGCGCGCGACCTCGGGCAGGAAGCCGTCGCCGGACGGGCTGTCCTCGGTCAGCTCCTCCTCGCCGCGGTCGCCGTAGAAGCCGATCGCCGACGCCTGCACGAAGACGCGCGGCCCGTCCTTCGCGCGGCCGACCTCGCGCGCCAGCAACTCGGTGCCCAGCAGGCGTGACTCGCGGATGGCGCGCTTGCGCGCGTCGTTCCAGCGCGGCGCGCCGACGTTCTCGCCCGCCAGGTGCACGACCGCGTCGACGCCCGCGAGCGCGCGCCGGTCGAACGCGCCGGTCGCCGGGTCCCAGCGGAACTCATCCGGCCTCCGCACGTCGCGCCGCACCAGCGTGCGCACCGCGTGTCCGCCCGACGCGAGGAAGGCGACGAGCGCGCTGCCGACCAGCCCACTGGCGCCGCTGACCAGCACGGTGCGCGGCGCGGCGTTCCCCTCGGCGTGGCGTCGCAGGTCGCGCTGCGTGACGCGGTGGCGGAACGCGAACAGGCGCTCGACGTCACGCGCGACGTGGCGCCCCGCGACCAGCGGGCCCAGCGGCGCCAGCGGCAAGGCGTACGCGACGCGGTCGATCAAGGTCGACGCGCGGTCGCCGTCCGGCTCGACGCGGTGCTCGTGTTCCCACGACGCGAACGGGCCGCGCAGCTGCACGTCGCGGAACGAAAGACCGGCGACGACGTCGCGGATCTCCGCCTCCCACGTCGCCTCGAGCGGTCCGACGCCGACCTTCATCACCTGGCGCGCGCCGGGCGTGATCGGCGCCTGGTCGCCGACGAGGCGCACGTCCTTCCACGGCGGCGACAGGCGGCGGAACGCGCCGGGCCGCGTGTGCCACGCGAAGGCCTCGGCGGCGGGGACGGGCAGCGAGACGGCGCGCTCGAAGGTGCGGGTCATGGGCGACACTCTACGCGCGTGGCGCGCCCGAGGGCATCGACGCCAGGGCGCGCTCCGCCGTGCGCGCGCCGCCCAGCGCCGCCGCGTACGCGCTCTGGCCGGGGAACACCGTGTCGCCGACCATCCACAGGCCGTCCGCCACGGGCGGGTTGGAGACGTCGAGGTACTGGCGCAGGCCGACGCGCCGCGGCGTTCCGCCGACCACGCCGTGCGTGCGTCCGGTGAAGCGTTCGAAGGTGCGCGGCGACGCGGGCAACGCGCGCCGCACGCGAGCGTCGACCTCGGGGGCCAAGCGCACGAGCGTCTCGCGCATCGCGCGTTGCACCTCGCGCACGTAGGCGCCGCGCTCGGCCTCGGGCAGCGCGCGCAGGCGCCGGAGCGGCACGTGCGTCGACATCGTGGCGGTGCGGCCGGGCCGTTGCGCCGCGCGCTCGCCGTCCTGCGCGCCGGAGGTCGAGACGAACACGTGGTTGCCCTCGACCAGCGCGCGCGCCGGGTCGCGCACGAGCTGCAGGTGGTGCGGCACGTCGCGCTCGTCCGGGTCGAGCTCCAGGTACAGCATGCAGGCGCCCCAGCCGTCGTCCAGGCGCTCCGCCAGCCGCGCCAGCCGCGACGCGCGCGGCACGCCGGCGGCGATCGTCGCGTCGAGCGCGCGCGGGACCTGGTTCGCGATCAGGCGGCGCGCGCGCACGCTCTCGCCCAGCGTGTGCACCCACCACCCGCCGTCGTCGTCGGGTTCGACGCACCGCACGCGCCGGCGGAAGCGCACCGCGCCGCCCGCGCGCTCGATCGCGCGACACAGCTCGGTCGCCAGCACGCCGATGCCGCCGCGCACGTGGCCGGTGCCGCGCCAGGAGTAGTCGAGCGCCGCCAGCGCGAA
>JAUHYB010000088.1 GCA_030426745.1 bacterium | reverse complement strand
GTGCCGGGGTGGAGGCTGCTTTTCATCCGTTGCTCTTCTCCTGGGTGTGGTTCGTCCTTCTTCGCGCTCTTCGCTCCTTCGCGGCCTTTGCGTGAAGCCGCGACGGAGGACTCGCGCTGCCTTCCACGTGTCCCGGCCGTGCAGGACGCTGTTGTTGGAATGGACCGCTCGGGCGGCTGCAGCCGCCTGGGCGATCCACCTCCGCACGAGGCAGCCGGCCATCGGGCATGCGGTGGCCAAGCAGCACGCGCGATCGAGTGCCGTCGTCTCCGTCGACACTCCCGCGCGTCCTCACGACGTGGAACGAGCCCCGGATGCTGCCGTACGGCGCGGTTCGGGGCTCCTCTTGCTCCCCCGACCGCAGGGCCGCCGGATCAGTCGCCGGAGCCGTCCTCGGCGGCGCCCTCGCGGACGCCCTCGATCGTCACCTCGTGCCGCCCGATCAGGCGGTCGAGGTGCAGCACGCGCACGTCGGTCGCCGGCGCGCCCAAGACGTAGTCGGCGCCGCCCTCGTGGCCGCCGCGCACCCACACGCGGTCGCTGCGCTCCTGGTCGCCCTCGGTCCACGCGATGTCGACCGGGCAGTCGAAGTCGCCGACGGTGTTGTCGATGCGCAGCTTCAGGAGGCGCTCCTCGACGGTCACCGTGACGGTGAGGCGCGGCGAGCCCTCGCCGTGGACGTACTGCCTGGAGAACCACCCGTAGCTGCGGCCGCCGGTCATCTCCTGCAGCAGGTCGAAGAAGTCCTGCGTCGTCGCGTTGCCGTAGCGGAAGCGCGCCTGGAACTCGCGCAGGAACGACCACCACGTCTCGTCGTCGTCGATCATGTGGCGCAGCGTGTTCAGCACGCACGCGCCCTTCGAGTAGATCAACGAGGCGTAGGCCTGTCCGCTGTCGACGCCGTCGCCGCGGTACAGCGCGCCCTTCGCGGCCGACGCGCGGCGGTTCTGGCCGGCGAAGTACTCGTCCGCGCGCTCGCGCGACTCGGTCAGCTCCAGGTACGCGCCTTCGGCGTAGGTGCCGAGCCCCTCGTGCACCCAGAAGTCGCCCCAGGACGCGGCCGAGACGGCGTTGCCCCACCACTCGTGCGCCATCTCGTGCACGAGGATGTAGTCGAAGTCGGCGTTGCGGCGCGCGTAGGGGTCCGGCGCGTCGTTCTCGGCGCACCACGCCGGGTAGCTCGAGCCGTACGCGACGGCGGTCGAGTGCTCCATGCCCCAGAAGTTCGTCTCGACCAGGCCGATCTTCGACCCGGGGAACGGCCACGGGCCGAACGCCTCCTCGAAGGCGGCGATCAGGCCGGGGACCTGCGCGAACTGGACGGCCGCCTTCTCGGCGTTCTCGGGCAACACGTAGTAGACGAACGGCACGGCGCCGGCGGCCGTCTCCAGCGTCGTCTCGACGACCTCGTAGGGCGCGGCGTTGAGCGTCACCGAGTAGGTCTCCAGCGGGTAGCCGTGCGCGTAGCGCCAGGTGGTCCAGGCGGCGTCCTCGTCCTCGCTCGCGAACCACGCCGGCGCTCCCCCGACCTCCTCGACGAAGCGGCCGTTCGACACGCCGACGAGCCCCTTCGGCACCGTGACCGACGCGGTGATGCGCTCCGGCTTGTCCTCGGGGTGGAAGTAGCTGGCCTTGCACGGCCACCAGTAGTGCGCGCCGAGCCCCTGGCAGGACGTGTTGATCCACGGCGACCCGTCCGCCGTCTGCGCCCAGTGGAAGCCGCTGAAGCTGTCCGTCGCCTTCGGGTGGCCGCGGTAGTCGAGCGCGATCGCGAAGGCCTCGCCGCTCTCGAGCGGCGCGGGCAGGTCGACGGTGAGCAGGTGGCCGTCGCGCGCCGAGGCGAGCGCCGCGCCGTCCGCGCCGCGCGCGGCGACGAGCTCGAGCTGCTCGTGCATGTCGAGGGTGACGCGCGACAGCGCGCCGACCGTCGCGCGCGCCTCGACGACGACGCGGCCCTCCAGCCGCCGGTCGTCCGGCACGACGACCCACTCGAGCCGGTACGCGTCGACGTCGTAGGCGGTGCGCGGGTCGGTCGCCTCGGCGGACTGGACGAACAGCGGGAGCAGGAGCGGGAGGGCGTGCAGCATGGCGGTCTCGGTGGGGGACGGTCGTCGAGCAGACGATAGCGCGGCGCCGCGGCGCGGACGCGCGAATTCGGACCGGGCGCGGCTCGCGTCGCGCGGGGGCGGCCGTCATGCTCTCGCGCGATGCTCCGAGACACGACGTCCCGCTACGCCCGCGCCCTCGCGCTGCTCCTCGTCCCGCTCGTCCCGGCCGCCTGCCGCGGCACCCGGCCGTCCTCCTTCGCGGACCACGACGGACCGCTGATCCTGGTCAAGGAGGCGGGCATCCCCGGCAGCGAACCCTGGTACACGCACTTCGCGACGCACGGCTGGTTCGACCTGCGCGCCGAGGCCGGCGGGCCGTGGACGCGCGTCGAGATCTCCTCGCCGTACTCGGGGATGAGGATCGACGAGATCGCCGAGTGGCAGGCGCTCGCCGACGAGCGCTGGGACGACCGCGACGTGCGCGTGCGCGGCGTGTTGACCGGCGCGAAGGCCCGCGAGGCCGCGCGCGACCTGCTCGAGCGCGCCGCCGCATACGACGACGACCTCTACCGCGCGATCCCCGGGCCGAACTCGAACACCCTCGTCGCCGCGCTCGTCGACGCCGTGCCGCACCTGCGCACGACGATGCACCACAACGCGGTCGGAAAGGACTTCGCCACGCCCGTCGGCTTCGCGCGCACGCCGAGCAAGACCGGCGCGCGCCTCGACACCCCGGTGATCGGCGTCGCGCTCGCGCTGCAGGAAGGCGTCGAGCTGCACCTCGCCGGCCTGTCGTTCGGCGTCGGCATCTGGCCGCCGCGCCTCGAGATCCCGTTCGTGCCGGAGATCGGCCCGGCGGTGCCGGCGACGGGGGAGTGACGCGCTACTCGATGACGAGGACGTGCCGCGTGATGCCGTGCTCCTCGACGAAGCGGGTCGCGCGCCAGGCGCCGCGGAAGTCGCATTCCACCTCGACGGACGCGTGCGGTCGCAGGACGTAGCTCCATCCTTCGCCCAGCGGCGCGAGTGGCTCGGAGGTCCCGTCCACGAACTGCAAGGGCATGGTTCCCGCCGATCCTCCGTCGTCGTCGACGAGCTCGAGGACCGCGCTCCACCGGAGGTCGCGCAACTCAGCAGGAGACTCGAGCCGCCAGCGCACGAGCTCGACGTCACGCACCCGGACCTCGAGGACGTCACCGCCCGCCACGACCGCTCGCTTCGGCTCGACGGGGACCGGCCAGCAGCGGCCGCCCGAGTAGGTGTCCGCGCGCAGCTCGACCGCGTAGTGCCCGTCGGGCAGCTCGTCCCAGATCGCCTCCGCTCCAGCGGGCGCCGCGTGGAGCGTTCCCTCTCCAGCGCTCCCGAGCCGCGGGAAGGAGTGACGGGGGTCGAACGCCTCGCCGGTCGAATCGACGCGGGAGAGTCGCCACGACAGCGCCGGCTGAACGCCGTGCGGGTCCTCCCATCGGACGCGAAGTCGGATCGGCGCCGCGGGCGTCATTGACGGGAGCGTGATGGTCGTGTCGGCCGGCCCGGAAGCGTCGATCTCGACCAGGTTCGCTTCGACGTCGTACAGCGGGTGCAGGGCCCGAACCTCGTACTCCCCGGGTGCGACGCAGTCCGATCGCCAGACCCCGCGCTCGTCGGAGTGGCCGAAGCGAGCGACGGTCCCCGCCGTGAACTCGTACGCGCTGGTCCACTCCGAGTGCGTACGACGCCACGCCGGGAGTTCGGTCACGCGCGTGTCCGCGAGGGGGCGCAACTCGACCGTGGCGCCGTGGATCGCCCGGCCGTCCTCGTCCGCGACCGTGACGACGACGCTGCTCAGGGACGCGCGCTCGTGGGCTCGGACGCGCTCGTCGAGGATGCGATCGTTCGTGAGCGACAGCGGGCCGGTCTCGAACCACTGGCAGTGGTCCTTCATCGGGGACAGGTCGATCCGCGCGAGACCGGAGCCGCCTCGCCGCGGGGCGCGCTCGTCGAGCCGGAACGGCGCCGGCGAGACGAGGAGTGACCCGTCCGACAGCCAGCGTGGGTGGTAGCCCAGGCGGAGGGAGTCGCGTGAGAGGTCCGTCGACCCGTCCGCCGAAGCGGCTTCGGAGCCGGGCAGGACGAGCCATGCCCGGAGGCGCTCGCGCGTCGCGCGCAGCGGCTCGGCGCCCTCCACGATGACGAAGGCCGGGGCATCGACGGTGACGACGATCGGATCCTCGTCCCGCGGGTCGTACTCGACCTCGAGCGGTGCTCCGGCGGCGCGCGAGTACCAGTCGTCGGTGGATCGGACCGGGAAGGGGTCGATGGTGAGGCGGCCGGCTCGGAACGCGCGCTCCGTCCGGAAGGCGCCGTCGAGGTCGGTGTCGACGACCTCGCCCTGGCCCGCTCGTCGGACCGCGATCCGCACCTCCGGGATCGGCTTTCCGGTGTTCGCATCGCGCAGGACGCCGCGGACCTCGCGCGCGGCGACCGCGGTGCTGCGCTGGTCGACGGCAGCGGACTCGTCGGTGCGCGGCGGCGCGGCCGGTTCGGTCGTTCGCGAACCGGGCGGCGTGAGGACATCGTCGGCGCGGGCCGCGGGTCGCAGCGCGCCCGGCGCGTCCAGCGACGACGCGGCCGGTCCCTCGCGCGACGCGAACCAGGCGAGCCACGCGAGGGCGATCAGCAAGACCGGAGCGAGCATCCAGCGCCGTCGCACGCGCGCATCGTAGCGGATCACTCGCCGCGGCGGTGCAGCGGTGCTCGAACGAGCCCGAGCGTTGCGCGCACGCGGCTCTCGAGGACCGCGCTCACGCGTCGCGACTGCACCGCATCACCCGCACGGCCGCACGGCGACGCGCAGCGCACCGCGCACGCCGGGGCGTTGCTGCGGATCGATCGGGACGCGGAAGACGAGCGCGCCGTCCGCGGCCTCGCGTTCGGTGCGGTCCGCGTCGGGGACGCGTTCCGCGTCGCGCGGGGTCGGCCGCGTGGACAGCGGGTTCGAGCCGTGGCGGATCGACCACTCCTCGCCCACCTCGGCGGGGGGGACGGCGGCCAGCACGATCGTCTCGCGGTGCAGCACGCTGCCCTCGATGTGCGCGTCCATCCACAGGAAGCCGTCGACCTCGTAGCGCGGCACGCGCACGACGACGTCGACCGCGAACACCAGCGGACCGGACCGGCCGTCGCTGCGCCAGCGCGAGTCGAGGAAGGTCGAGAACAGGTGGGGCATGCGCGGCGACGCGCCGCCCTCGGGGCGCAGCATCTCGTCGAACTTGCGGAAGATCGCGCAGTTCTCCGCGACGGTGCGGCTGTGCAGCACGGTCGTCGCGCCGCGCGTGCGCACGACGGTCTCGAAGTGGTACGACGCCTTGATGGGCTTGCCGGCCTCGTACGCCTTGCGCACCTTCGTGGGCAGCTCCAGCTCCGCGACCTCGAGCACGCCGTCGACGCGCACGTCGCCGAACAGGAAGCGCACCAGGTTCTGGTACCCCTCCTCGGAGTTGACGATGCCGTAGTGCCCGCTGTGCGCGCGGTGCACGAACGCGCGCGGCGCGCCCTGCACGCTGGCGTTGACGATGCGGACCAGGCCGTCGCTCAGCTCGCCGACGGCGCGGCTGGACCACCCGGCGGCGACCTCGTAGTCGCGCGCGTTCGTCCCGACCAGGCAGAACACGCGCTCGGGGTCGATCGCGCCGTTCAGCGACCGCACGTCCGTCCCGGGCGGCAGCGCCAGGAACTCGCGCATCCGGCCGTGGTTGAAGTTGTCCATGTTGTTGCGCGTCAGGAAGCCCGGCAGGTTGCCGAGAACGCGCACGTCGATGCCGCCGTGGGGCGTCGCGTAGGTGAACAGCTTCGCGACCGCCGCGCGGTTCTCTGCCGACGACAGCGCGATGTTCTGCAGGAACGCGCGACAGATCAGGCCGCCCATCGAGTGCGCGACGAGGTGCACGCGGAACGCGGACTCGGGCAGCTCGTGGTGCTCGCACCAGGCCGCGCGCAGCTCGGTGATCAGCGCGTCCAGGCCGCGCGCGTAGTGCTCGATCTCCGGCCGCTCGCCCGTCCCCAGGTCCTCCGACACCTCGTCGTAGTACCGGTGGATCACGACGGGCCGCTCCATCGCGTCCGAGCCCTTCAGCCGCACCGCGCCGTTCGAGTAGACGTCGCGGTACCCGAAGTCCTTCATCAGGCGCACCAGCGGCGACTCGAAGACGTGCTTGACGATGTCGCCGGTCCACGTCTGCCGCGCCTTCGTCGAGCCGGTGTTGAAGCCCATGTAGGGCGTGGCGACGGTCTCCTCGACGGCGCCCTGGGAACCGGCGTAGCCGCGGACGTAGACGATGGGGGGGAGGATCGGTTCGGCGGGCATGCGCGGGTCCTGGTCGGGGGAAGCGGGGTGCGGACACCTCTCTCCACGTCAGCGGTCCACGCGACCGCCGACGATTCGCGGGGAAGTCGCGCGCGCCGGCGCTACTTGCGCCGCAGCACGACGTCCAGGTCGTCCCTCTGCCGGCCGACCATGACCAGTTCGTCGTCGTCGATCAACAGCGACTGGACGAAGGCGCTCGCGTTCGAACCGTCCACGGACTCGTGCAGCGTGACGCGGTTCTCGCTGCGCTCCCACGCGCCGCGCGAGCGGTGGAATTCGTCGCGGCGCGAACCGGGCACGCGCAACTCGTAGCGCCGATCGGGCGTCAGCTCGAGCTCGAAGTCGTCCATGCCCGACTCCTTGCCGAGCTTCCGCGCCGCCTGCGCCTTCGCGGCCATCAGCGGGCGGTCCCGCGGGACGCGCGCTTCCGTCGCGTCCCAGTCGATCACGTAGGTGCCGGGCAACTCGGAGGCGCCGCCGCGGTCGATGAGGAACAGCGTCGCGAGCGCGAGGAGCGCGACGATAGCGAGGAGGGGACCGAACAGGCGACGCATGGGCGGAGCGCGGGGAAGCGCGCGGCGAGGGACTCGTTGCGATGAGGGAAGGTCGGCCGGGCGACCGCCGGCGGGCGGCCGGACGATGCGCGGTCACGCCATGCGGGACCGCGCGCTCAGACGCCCAGCGGCGCCGCCGCGCCGACGGTCGCCTCGGCGGCGGCGTCGTCGGCCCAGACGACGTTGTAGAGCGTGTCGCGCTCGACCGGCACGCGGCCGGCGTCGCGGATCCAGCGGATCAGCTCGGCGCGTTCGACCTCTTGCGGCGTCGTCGCGCCGGCCTCGTGGTAGATCTTCTCCTCGACCACGGTGCCGTCGACGTCGTCGGCGCCGAACGACAGGCAGAGCTGCGCGATCGGCACGTCCATCAGGATCCAGTAGGCCTTGATGTGCGGGATGTTGTCGAGCATCAGGCGGCCGAGCGCCATCTCGCGCAGCTCGTCCAGCGCCGTGGGGGCGGGGACGTGCGCCATCTCCGAGTTGTCGGGGTGGAACGACAGCGGGATGTAGGTCTGGAAGCCGCCGGTCTCGTCCTGCAGGCGGCGCAGGCGGTCGAGGTGGTCGAGGCGTTCGTCGACGGTCTCGATGTGACCGTGCAGCATCGTGCAGTTCGAGCGCAGGCCCGCCTCGTGCACGGTGCGCGCCGTCTCGAGCCACTGGTCGCCGTCGATCTTCAGGTGGTAGGTCTCCTTCGCGACGCGCTCGGAGAACACCTCAGCGCCGCCGCCGGGGACCGAACCCAGGCCGGCTTCGACGAGCTCGGGCAACACCTCGGCCAGCGGCTTCTTCGCCACCTTCGCGATCTGGTCGAGCTCGACCATCGTGAAGGCCTTGACGTGGATGTCGGGCCGCGCGCGCTTCGCGGCACGCAGGATGTCGAGGTAGTACTGGTAGTCGAGCTTGGGGTGGATACCCGCGACCATGTGCACCTCGGTCACGGGGTTGTGCAGTTGCGCCGCGACCTTGTCGTACACCTCCTGCGGGCTCATCACGTACGCGCCGGCCTGCTTGGGCAGCCGCTGGAACGCGCAGAAGCGGCAGAGCTTGTTGCAGATGTTCGTGTAGTTGACGTGCTGGTTGACGTTGAAGTACGTGCGGTCGCCGTGGAGGCGCTCGCGCACCCAGTTCGCCAGCGCGCCGACCGTGTGCAGGTCGGGGTGTTCGTACAGGCGGCGGCCGTCGTCGATGGTCAGGCGCTCGCCCGCGACGACCTTGTCGGCCAGGTCGCCGAGTCCGACGCGCTCGGCGCGCGCGCGCAGTCGTTCGGCGGCGGTCATCGCGACACCTCCGTGCCGGTCACGGCGCGGTGCGTCGCGGCTTCCTCGCGATTCGCGGGGGAGGGCGGCGCGTCGTGGCGCTCGTCATCGATGCCGTACCAGGAGTTGCGACGGCGCGGCGCGAAGCCGGCGCGCGCGATCACGTCCTCGATCTTCTGGATCGACTGCAGGTGGAAGCAGCCGGCCGCGGACACGACGTTCTCCTCCAGCATCGTACCGCCGAAGTCGTTGCAGCCGTAGCGCAGCGTGACCTGCGCCAGCTTCAGGCCCTGCGTCACGTAGCTCGTCTGCATGTTCTCGAAGTTGTCGAGGTAGATGCGCGCGATCGCCTGCATCCGCAGGTACACGCCGGGCGTGGTGCGCTGCGGGTAGAGGTGTTCCTCCGGCACGCCGTCCGGCTGCGTGTTCCAGCACGCGAAGGCCGTGAAGCCGCCGGTCTCGTCCTGCAGCTCGCGCAGGCGCTCGAGGTGCTCGATGCGCTCGGCGGGCGTCTCGACGTTGCCGAACATCATCGTCGCGGACGAGCGCAGGCCGGCTTCGTGGACCTTGCGGTGCACGTCCAGCCAGGTGTCCGTGTCCGTCTTCTTCGGCGCGATGATCAGCCGCACGCGCTCGACCAGCATCTCCGCGCCGGCGCCGGGGACCGACCCGAGGCCCGCGTCCGCCAGGTCGCGGATGACGTCCTCGACCGGGCGTTTCTCGATCACCGCGAAGTGGTGCAGCTCGGGCGCCGACAGCGCGTGCGAGTTGACCAGCGGGAAGCGCGACTTCAGGTCGGCGATCAGGTCGCACCACCAGTCGCTCTTGAGCTTGTTGTGGTGCCCGCCCTGCATCAGCACCTGGCGCCCGCCCTGGTCGGCCAGCTCCTGGACCTTCGCGACGACCTCCTCGCGGTCCAGCACGTAGGCCTCGGGGTGGTTCGGCCGCCGGTAGAACGCGCAGAACCCGCAGTCGGTGATGCAGACGTTCGTCGGGTTGATGTTGCGGTCGACGATGTAGGTGACGCGCCCCTCGGGGTGCATGCGCTGCCGCACCGCGTCGGCGAGCATGCCGAGCGTGCCGATGTCGGCGCGCTCGTGCAGGAAGAGGCCCTCCTCGGGCGTGATCCGGGCGCCGTCGAGGACCTTGTCCGCGATGCGGTCGAGCTCGCGGGCGTCGGATCCGTCGCGCACGGCGGTCGCGAGGGGGGCTCGCCAGGTGGCGCTGGGGGCGCGGTCGCCCACGGCGGCGTCGAGAGCGGGAGTCATGGCGGGGCAGTATAGGCCCGTCGTCGCGGGGAGAACCCCGGGAGCGCGGGGATCCTCGTTCCGGACGGGGCGCCGAGTCTAGACTCGGAGGGACGCGCCGCCGAGGCGCCGACCCCCTCCAAGGAAGGAAGCCATGAGACCGATCCACCTCGCCGCCCGCCTGGGCGTGTGCGGGCTGCTCGCGGCGGCCGCGCCGCCCGCGCTCGCCGTCCAGACCTACCACCCGCCGACCGACCTGGTCGGCGAAGAGGGCGCCGCCGCCGCGGACCGCGCCTACGCGGCGCTGACCGAGGAGTACGAGACCGCGATGGACGCCTGGTACGACGAGCTCGACGCCGTCCAGGCCGCGAACGAGGCCGGCGAGCGCCGGAAGTACCCCGACCCGCCGGACGAGGCGTTCTTCCCGCGCTACTGGGAGCTGGCGCAGCGCGGCCAGGTCGACGCGCGCCTGTGGTGCCTGTCGAACTGGAGCTTCGCGCCGCTGCCCGAGGAGCGCCGCACGGCCGGCAAGTTGCGCGAGTTCCTGGACCTGATCGACACGGCGCACGCGACGCACGGCGCGGAGATCCTGTCGGGGCTGTCCGACGAGGCGAGCGCGTGGGGCGAGACGCTGGGGCGCAAGGTCGCCTTCGCGCTGATCGACGAGCTGACCTTCGTGGCGGCGAACGACGACCTGACGGCGCGCGCGCTGTACGAGAAGGGGTCGACGCTGGAGTGGTCCGGCGAGGACGACGCCGAGGAGCTGGCGCTGGAGCAGTACCGCGCGCTGGCGGAGCGCTTCCCCGGCCACGAGCTCGCGCGCCGCGCCGTCGGCAAGGTGTTCGCGGCCGAGAACCTGCAGGTCGGCATGGAGGTGCCCGACATCGTCGGCGTCGACGTGGACGGCGCGCCGCTGAAGCTGTCGGACCACGACGGCAAGGTGCGCGTCATCGGCTTCTGGGGATTCTGGTGAGGCCCCTGCCGTGCGATGATCCCGCACGAGAAGGCGCTCGTGGAGCGCTTGAAGGACGAACCCTTCGTGTTGTTCGGCGTGAACACCGACAAGGACGCGGCCCGCTACCGCCAGGAGGCGGCGGCGATGGGGGTCACCTGGCCGAACCTGTTCCAGGGCGGCACCGACGGGCCGGTGCCGACGAAGTGGGGCGTGTCGGGGTATCCGACGATCTACGTCGTCGACGCCGAGGGCGTCATCCGGTACCGCGACCTGCGCGGCGAGGCGCTCGAGCAGGCGGTGCTGCGGCTGATCGCCGAGGCGAAGGGCGAGGCCCCGCCGGAGGGCTCCGACGCGGACGGTGACGGCGACGCGCACGACGGCGGCGGTCACGACCACGACAGTGACGACGACGGCGACGACGACGCCGTCCCGGCCACGCCGCTGCGGCCCGGTCGCTGACGCCTTCCGCGGCGCCGCGCGCCCGGCGCCGCTCGCGAGGTACCGCGTCCGACTGTTCGGGCGCGGTACCGCGCTTCCGGGCCCGGACGGCCCTCGCGTCCCGCCGGGCGGGCCCCTATCCTCTGCGGCTCGCGAAACCGAACCACCACCTCCCGCGCACCGACATGGCCAAGCCCGCCCCCGACCTGATGGACAAGATCGTCTCCCTCTGCAAGCGCCGAGGGTTCGTGTTCCAAGCCTCCGAGATCTACGGCGGCATCGGGAACACCTACGACTACGGTCCGCTCGGCGTCGAGCTGAAGCGCAAGGTCAAGGACGCCTGGTGGAAGGCGATGGTCACCGAGCGCCCCGACGTCGTCGGCCTCGACTCGGCGATCATCCAGAACCCGAAGACCTGGGAGGTCTCGGGCCACGTCGGCGGCTTCAGCGACCCGATGGTCGACTGCAAGAAGTGCAAGGCGCGCTTCCGCGAGGACAAGCTGGTCGACGCGCGCTGCCCCGAGAAGCCGTCGAAGCGGCCCGGCGAGTGTGAGGGCGAGCTGACCGAGGCGCGCGCCTTCAACCTGATGTTCAAGACGAACGTCGGCCCGGTCGAGAACTCGGGCTCGGTCGCCTACCTGCGCCCCGAGACGGCGCAGGGCATCTTCCTGAACTTCAAGAACGTGCTGGAGTCGTCGCGCGTCAAGCCGCCCTTCGGCATCGCGCAGATCGGCAAGTCGTTCCGCAACGAGATCACGCCCGGCAACTTCGTGTTCCGCACGCGTGAGTTCGAGCAGGGCGAGATGGAGTTCTTCGTGCCGCCCGCGGAAGAGCAGAAGTGGTACGAGTTCTGGAAGGACGAGCGCTTCGACTGGTACCAGCGCCTGGGCATCCGCCCGGAGAAGCTGCGCCTGCGCGTGCACGACGACGACGAGCTGGCGCACTACTCGACGGGCTGCGC
>JAUHYB010000527.1 GCA_030426745.1 bacterium | reverse complement strand
ACGCTCCGATGATGAAAGCCCTCTTCGCCCCCTTCTTCCGCGGCCTCCTGTTCGCCGTGCCGATCGGCGCGACGCTGCTCGTGTTGATCTGGGCGTTCGACAAGCTCGACCAGCTGCTCGACGTCGAGCACTGGTTCGGCTGGCGCGTGCCGGGCCTCGGCATCCTCGTCCTGTTCCTGATCGTCAGCCTGCTCGGCATCCTCTCGCGCATCTTCATCGCGCGCTGGCTGGCGGACCGCATCGGCGCGCTGTTCCATCGCTTGCCGCTGGTCAAGCTGATCTACGACGCGATCAAGGACCTGATCGAGGCGCTGGTCGGCGACAAGCGCATGTTCGACCGGCCGGTGCTCGTGCAACTCGAAGCGCCGATCAACGGCGAGCTCCTGGGCTTCGTCACCAGCGAGGACCTGCGCTGGCTCGGGCTCGAAGGCACCGTGTCCGTCTACTTGCCGCAGTCGTTCGGATGGGCCGGCCAGATGATCCTGATGCCGTCCGACCGCGTGAAGCCGATCGCCGCGGATCCCTCGCAGATCACGCAGTTCCTGGTCTCCGGCGGCATCTCGCGCGGGGGCGACGACGAGGGCAAGGCCAAGCGCTAGACTCGCCCCATGGCCAGCGTCCTCAAGATCGAGCACAAGTGCGCCGCTCCTCCGGAGCGCGTGTTCGCCCTCGCCGCCGACTTCGCGAACATGACCGATCACCTCACCGGCGTGACGAAGGTCGAGATGCTGACCGGCGGCCCGGTCGCCGTCGGCACGCGCTTCCGCGAGACGCGCGTGATGTTCGGCAAGGAGGCGACCGAGGAGATGTTCGTCACGGCCTTCGAACCGCCGCGCTCGTACACGGTGGAAGCGCTGTCGTGCGGCATGCACTACAAGTCGATCCTCGACTTCCTGCCCGACAGCGGCGGCACGCGCATCGTCATGACGATCACCGCGACGCCGCAGACGGTGATGACGAAGATCACCGGCCCCCTGATGGGCTTCCTGATGAAGGGCGCGATGAGGAAGGCCATGTTGCAGGACTTCATCGACATCGGCGCCGCGGCCGAGGCGCAGTCCACGGCCGGCGCGTGACGCAGGGCGCGTGACGCCGGGCGCGAGCGCCTCCACGCCGGGCGCCGAGGCGCACCGCGGCAGCAGCGCGTTCCGCGCGCGGGGTCGCGCGCGGAGCGGGACCGGACCTACGCGACCGGCGCCGCGCCCGTGCGCCGCGCGGCCCACTCGGCCGCCTGCAGGATCGCGTTCTCGAGGTCGCTCGAGCGCGCCGTGCCCTGACCCGCGATGTCGTGCGCCAGGCCGTGCGCGGGACTGACGCGCAGGTACGGCAGGCCGGTGATCACGGTCAGCGCGCGCCCCTCGCCGATCAGCTTGATCGGCAGGAACGCCTGGTCGTGGTAGAGCGCGAGCACGCCGTCGTACGCGCCCTTCGACGCCGCCAGGAAGACGGTGTCGGGCGAGACCGGGCCCGTGACGTCGAGGCCCTCGGCGCGCGCGCGTTCCGCGGCGGGCGCCAGCAGCTGGCCGTCCTCGGACCCGAGCAGGCCGCCCTCGCCGGCGTGCGGGTTCAGGCCCGCGAGCGCCATGCGCGGGCGCTCGATGCCCAGCTCGTTCAGCGCGCGCTCGAGCAGGTGCAGGTGCGCGTGCACGCGGTCGCGCGTGATGCGGTTCAGCGCGTCGCGCAGCGGCAGGTGGCGCGTCAGCAAGAGGACGCGCAGGTCCCCCACGACCGCCAGCATCTGCTGGTCGTCCACGCCGCACCAGTTGCCGAGCAGCTCGGTCTGGCCCTCGACGTGTTCGCCCGCGAGGTGCAGCGCTTCCTTGCAGACCGGCGCCGTGACGAGCGCGTCGACCGCGCCCGCGAGCGCCAGCTCGTGTCCCGCGCGCAGCGCCGCCAGCGCCGCCTCGCCGCCCGCGCGGTCGATCCTGCCCAGCGGGAAGTCGTCCGCGCCGGCCGTCTCCAGCCACGCCGCCTCGCCGTCCGCGAGCGCGCGGTCCAGCCCGCGGCCGATCCCCTGCCCCGGCGCGTCCGACGCGTCGGCACGCGCGATCGTCGGCACCTCGGCCGGCCGCTCGCTCGCGGGGCCGCAGACGACGAGCCGCGCCGCCGCGCGCACGGCGGGCGACGCGAGACAAGCGCGGACGATCTCGGGCCCGATGCCGGTCGGGTCACCGACGGCCAGGGCCAGCAGCGGAGTGCGGGGGTCGCTCATCGCCCGGATCCTAGCGCGCGGCGCGACGCGCGAAAGCCCGTCGCGCCGCGGAAACCACGGGGCCGCGCCCCCGCGCCTCGACAGGAATACGGTGCCAGGCACCTTCCTCCGGAATAACGACCGACGGGTGGGAAGCGCCTCCGG
>JAUHYB010000526.1 GCA_030426745.1 bacterium | reverse complement strand
CGCCGTCCAGGTCGCCGACGGCGCTGCCGCGCGAGGAGGTCGGCGGCGTCAGGATCGACGACGGGTTCGCGTCGACGTAGGGCAGCGCGCGCGGTTCGGGGCCGAGCGTCCACAGGCTGTCGGGTTGTGCGTAGGTCGTGCCGGTGCGCGAGATCGCCGGCGCGCCCTCCTCCGCGGGCCAGGTCGCGTCCGCCTGCGGGTAGACGTGGCCGTTCGCGGTGAACAGCTCGAGCCAGCCGTCCGCGTCGAAGTCGACGAGGTGCACGCCCCAGGACAGCAAGGGCCGCGACGCCGCGCCGAGCCCGTAGCGGAAGGTCTCGTTGCGGAAGCCCTGCGCGGCGCCGAAGTACAGCGCCGTCGGCTCGTCGGAGAAGTTCGTCAGGGCGAGGTCCGCGAGCCCGTCGCGGTTCACGTCGCCGCGCGCGACGCCCATGCCGGCCTCGGGCATGCCCTCCGGCGACAGCGCGACGCCGGACTCGAAGCCGTGGTCGAAGAAGCGCCCGTTGCCGTCGTTCACCAGCAACAGGTTCGCCGACGAGTCGTTCGCGACGAACAGGTCCGTGTCGCCGTCGCCGTCCGCGTCGAACGGCAGCACGCCCAGCGTGTACCCGGGCTCGTGCCCGGGCAGCGCGTCGCGCGTCATGTCGGCGAAGCGCCCGTCGCCCGCGCCCCACAGCAACCGATCGGGTTGCGCGACGAGGCCGCGCGGCCCGCAGTAGACCTCCAGGTCCTTCCAGCGACAGGGCACGGCGAGCGCGCCCTCGCCGAGCCGACCGATCGGCGGATCGACGGGGTCGAGGTCCAGGTACTGACCGACGTAGAGGTCGAGCGCGCCGTCGCCGTTCGCGTCGAAGAGCGCCAGGCTCGTGACCCACGCCGGCGGCAGGCCCGCGTCGCGCGGCGCGCCGGGGACGAGCGCGGCGTCCGGGCCGTAGGGCGCCAGGCTCACCAGGTCCGGCCCGGGCACGAGCACGCCGTCCTCCTGCCACACGACGCGCAGGCCGCCGAAGCCGCCGACGACCAGGTCCGCGTCGCCGTCGTTGTCGATGTCGCCGGTCGCGAGGCCCGTCCACCAGCCGGACAGGCCGGGGCCGGGGCGGCGCTCGAAGCGGCCCTCGCCCAGGTTCTCGTAGACGGCGAGGTCGGCGCCCGGCCCCTCGAGCAGCGCGCCGAGCGAGTCGAGCCCCTGCGCGAACACCAGGTCGAGGTCGCCGTCGCCGCCCAGGTCGATCAGCGCGACGCCGGCGCCGTTCGCCTCGAGGATCGTCGCCTTCGCCGGCTCGCCGGAGCGGTTGCGGTAGTCGACGCCCCGCGCGGCGGCCTCGTCCGGGAAGCCCGGCGTGGGGGAGGCGTCGCCGCAGCCGGGGGCCAGGGCGACGACCGGGGCCAGGAGCGCGGCGGGCAGGGCGGCGCGGAGGAGGGGGTTCGGTCGCGGCATCTCGCGGGGAGCATGGGCCCGCCCGCGGGCGCTGTCCACCGCACGCTCCGCGGGGCGAGCCGCCGGCGCGGCGGGCGACCCCGGCGGGCGGCGCCCGGCGGCGGCGCGCGGGACCTGCCCCGTTGACGCCCGGCGGGGACGCTCCTAGACTCTTCGCCCTTCCTGCCGTTCCCCGGCCTCGCCGGAGGGGCGGTCGCTTCTTGACAACCCGTCCCGTCCTCAGTTCCTTCGGGGGGTCGGCGACCCGGCGCGACCGGTACGCGAACGCCGCGACCACGAACACGCGAGCGCCGCGACCACGAACAGATGTCCCCTCGAAGCAAGAACATGCTCGAGGCCTTCCAGGCCTCCACCCACGCGCCGTCGGAATCGAACCCGCCGGCCGCGGGGCCGATGGCGCCGAGCGCGCCGTCGAAGCGCGCGAAGAGCCCGTCGATCGACGAGCTGGCGTCCGGCCTCCAGCGGGAGGGAGGGCGCAGCCGCGTCGAGCAGGGTCTCGCTATCGGCGCCGGCGCGTTGCTGCTGGTGCTCGCGTTCTTCCTCGGGCGCTTCTCCGTCGGTGATCCGACGCAGGCGGCCGCGCCCGTCGACGACGACGGCGCCTACCAGCTCGACCTCGACGCGTCCGAGCGCCCGATCGAGGCGCCCGTGCGCGACGGCGCGGGCGCCGCGAACGACACCGGCCGCGACCTGGCCCGCGAGACTGGCCGCGACGTGGCCCGCGAGACCGCGCCCGCCGTCGACGAGTGGGCGACCGACGCCGACCGCGCCTTCCGCGACACCGCGAACCGGGTCACGGTCTGCGCGCAGCGCTACGGCCCCGACGAACAGACGCGCTGGGAGCAGGACTACTTCGCCCTGCTCGACGCCGGCCTGCCGGTCGTGCAACCCTTCGCGGACAAGAGCGGCAAGTGGATCG
>JAUHYB010000087.1 GCA_030426745.1 bacterium | reverse complement strand
TACGTGCTGATCTCGACCAGCTTCCTGGCGGAGGTCAGCCGCATCCACGACGTCTGCACGCGCGTCCGCGCGCTGTGGCCGAACGCGGGGATCGTCGTCGGCGGCCTGGTGCTGGTCGAGCTGCACCGCAGCGTCCACCGGCTGGCGATGCAGCACATGCTGCGCGCGTGGAACGCGGACGCCTACGTGATCTCGGCGCTGGGCGAGGTGCCGCTGCTGGAGATCCTGCGCCACGAACCGGGCGAGCTGGCCGGGCTGGAGCTGCCCAGCACGTGGACGCGCGACGGCGCCGGCGGTTATCGGCTGTCGACGGAGGACGCCGAGGTCGGGCCGCCGATCGACGAGACCTTCGTGCGCTGGACGCGGCTGGACCCGCGGTCGCTGTACCACACGGTGAACCTGCGCACCGCGCGGTCCTGCGCGTTCAAGTGCTCGTTCTGCACCTTCGTCGCGCTGCAGGGCGCGCACGAGATGAACCGGCCCGAGACGCTGCGCATGGAGCTGGAGGAGCTGAGGAAGAACGGCGCGGCGCGCTCGATCATCTTCACCGACGACACCTTCAACGTGCCGATGCCGCGCTTCAAGGAGCTGTGCCGCGTGCTGCTCGACTTCGACTTCGAGTGGTACTCCTTCTGCCGGCCGCAGCACCTGGACGAGGACACGGTGCGCCTGATGGCGGACTCGGGCTGCCGCGCGGTGTTCATCGGCCTCGAGTCGGCCGACGACGGCATGCTGAAGCGCATGGCGAAGTCCGCGACCTGCAAGACGGCGGCGCGCGGCATCGGGTGGCTGAAGAAACACGGCATCACCTGCCACGTGAACTTCATCATCGGCTTCCCCGGCGACGTCGCCGCGAACACGCGCAAGATCGTCCCGTTCATGGAGGACCTGGGCGTCGACTTCTTCTGCGCCAGCCCGTGGTACTCGTCGCCGACCGCGCCGATCTCGAAGCAGGCGGAGGAGTACGGCCTGGAGGGACGCTTCTGGCGCTGGAAGCACGACACCATGGACATCCAGCGCGCGTGCGAGCTGGAGATCGAACTCCTGGAGACGCCGAAGCACGCCGTGTTCAGCTCGGAGATCGCGCAGTCGACCTTCTGGGGCGAGATCCTCCTGCTGTCGAACGGGTTCACCGTCGACGAGACGCGCCGCATCGCCGGGACGTACAACCGCTTCGCCGGGCGCAACCTGGCGCCGGAGGACCTCGAGCGCGAGCCGGCGCTGCGCGAGCTGCGCGACCTCCTGGCGACGCGCGACGTGCCCGTGCCGCCTTCCGCGGCGACGGCGTACCGCGTCGGGGGCGCGTCGTGATCGACCGCGCGGACGACGGGCGCGGCGGACGCGAACGCGTCGACGCCCTCTTCATCTCCTACTACGCCGACGTCGACCGCTGGCACAACGACTGGCCCGCGGACATCGCGCGGCGACCGGCGCGCGCCGTGCCCGAGGGCCGCGTCGACCGCACGATGATGGGGCGCATCGAGCGCCAGAGCGTGCGCATCGACGGGCGGCCGTACGACTTCCCGCGCTTCCTGTCGCGCGTGCGCTACGGCCACACGCGCGAGTACCGCCGCTACGACGCCTACACGCCGACGCACCTGTCGGGCGCCTACTACGAGTCGCTGTTCGCCGCGCGCGGCGTGCGCGTGCGCCACGTCAACAGCTCCGACCGGGTCGTGATCGATCGGCTGGCCGAGCGCGTCGCGCCGCGCTACGTGCTGTTCTCGACCAGCTTCATGGTCGAGGTGCCGACGATCCTGGACGGCATCCAGCGCGTGCGCGCCGCGTGGCCGGACGCGACGGTGATCGTCGGCGGCTTCATGCTGGGCGAGCTGGAGCGCGACGTCGGGCCGGACGCCTTCCAGCGCTTCATGGGCGCGTGGGGCGCGGACGCCTACGTGATGTCGGCGATGGGCGAGGAGGCGCTGATCGCGATCCTCGAGTCCGACGGCGCGGACCTCGGCGCGCTCGAGCTGCCCGAGACCTACGTCCGCGCGGCGGGCGGCGGCTTCCGACGCAGCACCGACCGCGAGGAGCGCGGCTTCGAGATGGACGACAGCTGGGTCCGCTGGGACCGCGTCGACCCCGCGAGCCTGTACCACACCGTCCACGTCCGCACCGCGCGCTCGTGCAAGTTCCGCTGCTCGTTCTGCAGCCTGTTCGTCGTCGAGGGCGGCCTGGCGTTCGCCGAGCCCGAGACGCTGCGCAAGGAGCTGACCAGCCTGAAGTCGCACGGGCACGTGCGTTCGGTGATCTTCACCGACGACACCTTCAACGTGCCGCAGCGGCGCTTCGACGACCTGGTGCGCGTGCTCGCCGACTTCGACTTCGAGTGGTACAGCTTCTACCGCAGCCAGTTCGCCGACGAGGACACGGTCAAGCTGATGCGCGACTCCGGCTGCCGCGGCCTGTTCCTGGGCATCGAGTCGGTCGACGACCAGGTGCTGCGCAACATGAACAAGGCGACGACGCTGGCGTCCTACGAGCGCGGCCTGGAGCAGATCAAGAAGCACGCGATCCCGACGCACGCGAACTTCATCATCGGCTTCCCGGGCGACACGCCCGAGAACGCGCAGCGCGTCGTGGACTTCGTCGACCGCTGGGAGATGCCGTTCTACTCGGTCAGCCCGTGGTTCCTCGCGCCGTCGACGCCCATCTGGGACCAGCGCGAGCGCTTCGGCGTCAGCGGCAAGTACTACAACTGGGAGCACGCGACGATGAACTCGCGCCAGGCGATCGAGCTGGAGCAGTGGATGATCAAGCAGCCGAAGCAGGCCGTCTACATGTCCCAGCTGTCGTCGGACCACTTCTGGAGCGAGATCATGATGTACAGCAACGGCTTCACGGTGGACGAGGCGCGCGAGGCGGCGCGGACGTTCAACGCCTTCGCCGGCGAGGACACGCCGGCCGCGGTGCTCGACGCCGACCCGCGCGTCGAGCGGCTGCGCGCGCTGCTGACGCGTCGCGAGATGGCGCCGCCGGCCGAGGCGCTGGGCCGGCACTTCGAGGCGCGCGACGAACCCCGCCAGCCGGCGCGCTGATCCGCCGCGCCGTCGATGTCGTTCGCCAGCCTGGAGTTCTTGCCGTACCTGGCGCTGGTCGTCGGCCTGTTCCTGTTCGTGCCGGCGCGGCTCCGCACGCTCGCGCTGCTCGTCGCCAGCTACGCGTTCTACCTGTGGGCCGAGCCGTGGCACGGGTTGTTGCTGGCCGGGTCGACGCTGCTGGACTTCGTCGTCGGCGGCGCGCTCGGGCGCGCGCGCGGCGCGACGGCGCGCAAGGCGCTGTTGGGGATCAGCCTGGCGGCGAACCTCGGCGCGCTGGTGCTCTTCAAGTACAGCGAGTTCTTCGTCGAGAACTGGTACGCGATCACCGGCGACGCCTCGCGCGACGCGAGCTGGGCGCGGCTGGCGCTGCCGCTGGGCATCTCGTTCTACACCTTCCAGACGCTGGCCTACGTCATCGACGTCTACCGCGGCGCGATCGCGCCGTCCCGCGACATCGTCAGCTTCGCCCTGTACGTCAGCTTCTTCCCGCAGCTGATCGCCGGACCGATCGAGCGCGCGGGGCACCTGATCCCGCAGCTCGAGCGCGCGTCCCCGGTCGACGCGGCGCGGCTGGACGTCGGCGGACGCCTGATCGTCTGGGGCCTGCTGAAGAAGCTCGTCATGGCCGACCACCTGGCGGCCGTCGTGCGCCCCGTCTTCGACGCGCCGACGGACCACGGGTCGCTCGAGCTGCTGCTGGCCGGCGTCGCGATGAACGCGGTCCTGTACCTGGACTTCAGCGCCTACACCGACATCGCCCGCGGCGCGGCGCGGTTGTTCGGCGTCGACCTGGTGCTGAACTTCCGCCGCCCGTTCGTCTCGCGCTCGCCGGCCGAGTTCGCGGCGCGCTGGCACATGTCGCTGTTCCGCTGGATCGCGGACTACGTCTACTCGCCGCTGTCCGGCGGCCCGCTCACGCACTGGCGGCTGTGGCGCAACAACTGCCTGACGATGACGCTGTTCGGCTTCTGGCACGGCGCGTCGTGGACGTTCCTGCTGTGGGGGCTCGGCAGCGGCGCGGCGATCTCGGTCCAGCACTCGCTGCGGCTGGCGCGCGCGCGGCGCGGCGTGGTGACGCGCGAGCGCGCCGGGTGGTCCGCGCGCGACCTCCTGCCGTGCCTCGGCACGACGCTGCTGACCAGCGGCTTCGTCGTCTTCTTCTTCAGCCCCGACCTGCGCTTCGGGCTCGACTGGTACGCGCGGCTCCTGTCGTTCGACGGCCGCGTCGACGCCGCGTGGAGCCTCGGCGTGCTCGCCGCGCTGGCGGTCGGATTCGCGGCGCAGCTGGTCGGCGAGACGCGCGACCTGGACGCGGCGTGGCGACGCGTCGGGGCCGGCGGGCGCCTCGCGTTGTGGGCGGCGGCGCTGGCGGCGCTCGTCCTGCTGCGCGTCCCCGACCCGGCGGACTTCATCTACTTCCGCTTCTAGTGCGCAGGGCGGCGCTACACTCCGCGCCATGAAGCCCCACGCCATGAAGTTCCGTGCCCTGAACGCGCTCGCACTCGCCCTCGCCGCGCTCGCGTTCCCCGCCGCCTGCCGCAACACCCCGCCCGCCTCGACGCCGGCGCCCGAAGCCGTCCTGGCCGAGTGGATGACGGGCGCCTTCTCCAGCGCCGCGCAGGCCGCCGCCGACCCCGAGTTCTTCGAGGTGCGCCTGGTGATGGTGCCGATCTGGACCGAGCGCGCGGACGGCCCCTGGCTGTACATCGAGCAAGCGGTGGCGTCGGCGCTCGATCGCCCGTACCGCCAGCGCGTCTACCACCTCGTGCGCGAGGAGGGCGGGGTGCGGTCCGAGGTCTGGGAGCTGCCGGGCGACGCGCTCGACTTCGCCGGCGCGTGGCGCGACGCGACGCGCTTCGACGCGATCACGCCGGCGGACCTCGTCGAGCGCCCCGGGTGTTCCGTGCACCTGGCGCGCACCGCGCCGGACGTCTGGGCCGGCTCGACGCTGGACGACCACTGCAAGTCCGACTTCCGCGGCGCGAGCTACGCGACCTCGATCATCACGCTGACGCCCGACTCGATCGAGAGCTGGGACCGCGGCTGGGACGCGGCGGGCGAGCAGGTGTGGGGCGCCGTGAAGTCGGGGTACGTCTTCGACCGCGTCGAGATGCCGGAATAGCGGTCGCGAGCGCATCCGCCGGCGGGCGGTCGGCGTTGGGCGCGGTAGGAGGCCTGAACATGCTGATCCCCGCCCTGATGACCATCCTCGCCGCCGGCAGCGGCGCCCCGACCGCCCCCAGCGCGAGCGCCGACGAGCTGACCGTCCCGTCGCCTCGCGCGCGCGCCGCCGCGCACCTGCAGCGCGGCCTGGCGCTGGCAGGGGAGGGCGAGCGGACCGCCGACGAGCGCCTGGCGCTGCTCGTCGACGTCGCGGACCGCGCCGCCGACGAGCTGGGCGCCCGCCGGTCCGCCCGCGCGGTGCGCGACGCCGCGGCCGCCGCCGGCTGGCGCGCCTACGTCGGCGCGGCGGAAGCACCGCGCGCCGCGGCCGACGTGCTCGCGCGAGACCTGGCCCGCCTGCGCGACGACCTGCGCTTCGAACCCGTCCGCGAGGCCGAGCTGCCGCGCGGCTTCCCCGAGCCGACGCCCGTGCTGGAGATCCGGCACAAGTCGTACCCCGCCTATCGCCTGGCGCGCACGTCGATGCGCGGCCCGTTCGGCACCGCCGCCTTCTGGCGCCTGTTCAACCACATCGACTCGAACGACATCGCGATGACCGCGCCGGTCGAGATGACGTACGAGGACGCCGGCGCCGGCGTCGACGGCGTCGCGATGGCGTTCCTGTACGGCGCGCCGGAGATCGGCGAGCCGGGCGCGCGCGACGGCGTGGAGGTCGTCGACGTGCCGGCGATGGAGACCGTGGCGATCGGCTGCCGCGGGTGGATGACCGACGCGCGGATGGCGGAGATGCGCCGCGAGCTGGAGGCGTGGATCGACCGCCGCCCCGAGTTCGAGGCGGCCGGACCGCTGCGCGCGATGGGCTACAACTCGCCGCGCGTGCCGGCGGACCGCTCCTACTACGAGGTGGAGATCCCGCTCCGTCGGGTGGAGGGGACCTGACCGGTTCGAAGGCGCCGACCGGTTCGAAGATGCCGACCGGTTCGACGGCGTCGACCGGTAGGGGCACGCCGACCACCAGGAAAACGCCGGCTGCGGGGAAACCACCAGCCGACGGAACGACGCCGCGCGGGTCGCAGGACCCGCGCGGCGTCGTTCCGTCGGTGTCGCGCGCGGCGGGGCGCTAGGGGACGACCAGCACCTCGCGGTGGTTCGTCAGCCGCCAGTTCGTCGGGCCGGCGTTCGTCGTCGTCAGCGCCTGGAAGGTCAGCGTCTGGCCGATCATCCACGGGTGGTTCGAGATCGGCACGTTCACGATCCCGGGGGTCGACGGGCTGGTCGTCACCGCGCCGAAGGACGCGTGGTTGACGCGGTGGATGTAGAGGTCGCCGAAGGGCGTCGGCAGCGGCGTGGTGAACGCCGTCGCGCGCGCGCCGAAGACGCGCGAGGATCCCGCGCCGGGCCCGGCGCTGTACAGCTCCAGCGTGACCGTGCCGCCCAGCGGCACCTCGTCGTCGCACCACAGCGGCCGGTACTCGATCGCGCCGTAGTCGGACTGCGTGACCGCGTCGAAGTCGCCGTCGACGTCGCGCGCCAGGCCGTACACGTCCAGGCCCGCCGGAGCGCCGGGGATCGCGTCGATCGCGGGGCTGTCGCCCGCCAGGCGGTAATCACCGTTCGCCGGGTCCAGGAATCGCGGGTCGATGGAGACGTTGCCGTTCGACCCGACCATCGGGCCGGCGCCGACGATGTTGTCGTGGACGCTGACGCCGGCGGCGACGCTCATGTCCATGTCTCCCGAGCCGGCGGTGAAGTTGTCCCAGCAGATGTTGTGTGCCACGTCGCCGGTAGGGGTCCCGAAGCTCGAGCGGACGTAGATCCCGTTCGCGCTCATGTCGTTCACGACCGGGTTGTTGTTCCCGACGGAGGTGTTGCGGCGGACGAGGAACTCCGTGTTGTCGCCGCCCCACGGCCAGATGAAGCAGCCTTCGTAGTTGTTGTCCGCGAAGACGTTGTCCTCGATCTCGAACCTGCCTTCGGTGCTGGGCGTGATGAGGAGGCCGTTCGCGTGGTTGTCCACGAACTCACAGCGGCGGATGCGGATGTCCGACCAGCCGGGGTAGCCCGACACCGAGAACCGAGCCCCGCGGGTGTTCTCGTTCATCGTGCAGTCCTCCATGAGGAGGTCGATGTGTCCGTTGCTGCCGCCGCTCTTGACCCAGCGGAAGCCCTCCTGGGAGTTGCGGACGTGGACGTCGACGAGGTGTCCGGGCGCCACGGGGCCGCCGCCGTCGGGAGCGATGTAGCTGATCGCGGGGCCGGGGAAGTCCCGCAGGTGCAGGTCGCGCAGCTCCCAACCCGCCAGCGAGCCGTGCAGCACGGCGATGCCGTTCGTGCAGTTCCGCAGGCTGAGCCCCTTGATCGTGCAGCCGTCGCCCGCCCAGACGAGGTAGAAGGCGGCGGTGCCGGCGCCGTCCAGGTGCGTGACGGCGCTGCCTTCCAGTCCGATCAGGGAGCGGTTGCCGAGCTCGAGCCGGAACGTCTCGCCGGTCGCCGTGCTGTACGTGCCCGGCGCGAGCAGGAGCCGCGTCGTCGTCGCGTTCGTCGTCGTCGCGATCGCGTGCGTGATCGTCCGGAAGGCGTCGTTCGGAGCGGCGCCGGTGTTCGCGTCGTCGCCGTTCGCGACGTCGACGTAGACGTCCGCGGCGGTCGCGGTGGAGGCGCAGAGGGCGGCGAGCAGCAGGCCGGCGGCGGCGCGGAAGGGGAGGCGCATGGGGCGGAACCTGTCGGGGAGGGCCGGCGTGCGGTCGGTGGACCGGTCCCCGGCGGGAGAGCGGGTCGGGAAGAGGACCCCTCCAGTCTACCCCGCCCCCGGGAGGCCGCCACGGCCGTCGCCCGCGCTCAGAACCGCCCGCCCATCGACCCCGCGTAACCGGTCAGTTCGCCGTATCCGCGCCCCGCGTGGCTGCCGAAGAGCTCCACCGGGCCCTCCCAGTAGACGACGCCGGTGCCGTGCGACGTGTCCAGCTCGCAGTCGGCGACGCGCGGCGCGATCCGCACGTCGACGCCGTGGTCCGGCACGCGCAGGGTCCACGCGGCGGGATAGACGGCGTCGGTCCGCGGGCTGCGCCAGGTCGCGGTCGGCGTCAGCTCGAAGTCCTCGAGCGCGAGGTGCGTCGCGGTCCCGTCGCGCGCGACCAGCGTGCCCGACGACGCGGGCATCGGCGGACCGTCCGCGCGGCGCAAGTGGAACAGCATCAACTCGCGGCCGTCGTCCAGCTGCAGGCCGAACCAGTCCCAGCCCTGGACGCCCTCGCCCAGCACGCTCGACCCGAACTCGTGGTCGTACCAGAACGACCCGGTCACCTGCCGCGGCTCGCCGTCGACCACCAGCTCGCCGCTCGCGGCGAGGCGCGTCCACGAGCTGTAGGCCGACGCGTTGCCGGGCTCCGGTCCCTTCGACGACACGCCGCCGTCGCCGTGCAGCACCAGCGGCTTCTCGGGCCGCAGCGACAGGGTCACCGCGAAGTCCGCGCCGACGTCGCCGGCGACCACGGACAGCGCGTCGTCCGCGCCGCGCCGCAGCGTCCAGTCGTCGAGCGCGATGTCCATGTCGTCCTCGGACGCCGCGGCCAGCGCCGTGCCGCCGCGGCGCAAGCGCTCCGCGAAGCGCACGCGGCCCGCGGCGACGTCCGCCAGCGCGAGGTGGCCCGCCCAGACCTGGCGCGTGCGCAGCGGCGCGGACTCGTCGATCGAGCCGGGCGGACCGAGCGCGCTGCGGAAGACCGTGAACTGCACGCCGTACGCGCGGCCGGCCTCGTCCTCGACGTTGCCCGTCAGGTACCACCACTCGGTCTTCGTGTCCGGGTGCGCGCCGTGGTCGCGCGGGAACTCCAGCGCGTCGCCGGGCAGCACGCGGCGGTACCCGTCGTCCGCGGCGACGCCGCCGAGCGCGCCGGCGACCAGGGCGACGATCGCGACGCTAGACCAGCTCACGCAACACCTCCCGCGGCGCGCGCCGCGCGACGGACCAGGCCGGCAGCGCGCCGGCGAAGAGGCACGCGGGCACGACCGCGCCCGCGGTGATCAGGATCGCGCCCCAGGGCGGCGCGAACGCCAGGCTCCAGCCGAACGACTGCAGGTTGACGACGGCGACCAGCACCCAGCCGACCGCGAGGCCCACGACGGCGCCGCCCACCGCGCCGGCGAGGCCGAGCAGCAGCGACTCGCCCAGCACGACGCCCGCGAGCTGCGCCTGCGACGCGCCCACGCTGCGCAGCACGGCGAGCTCCTTGCGGCGCTCCTGCACGAGCGCGCCGAGCACCGTCACCACCGCGAGCGCCGCGACGACCGACGCGACGAGCTGCAGCGCGATCGTGACGGCGAACGTGCGCTCGAAGACGCGCAGCACCTCGGCCTGCAGCTCGCGCTGGTTGCGCACCAGCAGCTCGTAGCGCCCGTCGAGCGCCGCCAGGAAGTCGCGCCGCGCGTCGTCCGGGTCGACGTCCTCGTCCAGGAAGATCGCCAGGCTGTGCGCGCGCGAGTCGGGGTACAGCGGCGCGAAGTCCTCGTACCGCATCACGACGCGGCCCGTGTGTCCGGAGTAGTCGCGGTAGACGCCGACGATCTCGGGTTCGATCGTGCCGCCGGGCGTCTCGAGCGCGACGCGGTCGCCGCGCCACAGGTCGTAGCGGCGCGCGAAGGGCTCGTTCACGACGACGCCGCCCGCGCGCTGCGCTTCGGCGAAGACCTCCTTCGACGGCCGCCCGTCCAGGAACGGCACGCCGCCGTGCGTGCCCAGCACGTCCAGCGACGCGCCCGCGAGCTGCACGCGCGTCCCGTCGATGCGTGCTTCCTCGGGGTGGAACCGGTCGACCGCGCGGGGGCCGAAGACGCGCTCGGCGGCGGCGACGACCTCCTCGCGCAGGCCGCCCGCGGTCGCGCCGTCGTCGGTCACGAACGCCTGCACGTGCAGGTCGGCGCGCAACGCCTGGCCGGTCCACTCGACGACGCTCTCGCGGAAGGACCCGACCATCGTCGTCATCGACACGGCGAGGCCCACCGCGACGCCGACGGCGCCGGCGGCCCACGCGGCGCGGCGGCGCCCGGACTCCAGCGCGGCTTGCGCCAGGCGCAGGGACGTCGCGAACCCGACGGCGGCGCGCGGACCGACCGCGGCGACCAGGTCGACGAGCACCGCGGAGAGGACCAGCGGCACGCACAGCAGGCACAGCGCGGCCAGCAACGCCCAGATCGGCCGGTCGCCGGGCGGCGGCAGTTGCAGCAGCGCAGCGGCCGCCGCGACGAGCGCGACGGCGAGCCACACGCGGCGCCGCGACCGGCGCGTGGCGATGCTCTCGGGGTGCTCGCCGGACAGGGACTGCAGCGGCGGCGTGCGCATCGCTTCGCGCAAGGGCAGCACGCTGGCCGCGAGGGCGGCGCCGAGCCCCAGCAGCAGGCCGAACGCGGCCCAGCGCGGGTCGAGCGCGACCGCGCCGGGCACGGCGCCGGACACGACGCTGGCGACCGTGGCGCGCACGCTGCCCAGCGCGGCCCGCGCGCCGAGCCAGCCGAGCGCGACGCCCAGCGCGCCGCCGACCGTTCCGATCGCCGCGGCTTCGACGAGCACCGCGCGCGCGAGTTGTCCGCGGGACGCGCCGAGCGAGCGCAGCAGCGCGATCTGCTTGCGCCGCTGCACGACCGACGTCGCCAGCGTCGTCGCGACCAGCACGATCGCGACCAGCACCGACACGCCCGACAGCGCGGTCAGGTTGAACTCCAGCGCGCGCACCATGCCGCGTCCGTCCTCCGCGCGGCGGCTGGCGGGCGCGACGCGATAGCCGTCCGGCAGCGCGGCGACCGTCGCGGCGCGCAGCTCGTCCACGGCGACGCCCTCGCGCGGCCGCAGCTCGACGCGGTCGACGGCGTGCGCGCGGCCGAACAGGTCCGCGGCGGTCGCGACGTCGACGACGACGATGCGCTCGAAGGCGGTCGGCACGTCGCCGCCGGCGAACAGCGCCGCGACGGGCAGCGTGCGCGGCAAGGCGTCGACGACGACCTCCAGCTCGTCGCCCGGGCGCGCGCCCAGCTCCGCCGCCAGCTCGCGCGAGATCGCGCAGCCGTCGCCGAACCACATCGCGTCGCGCGCGGCGTCCGCGTCGGGCGCGTCCAGGTCCAGCGGCCGCACCGCGCCGTCGGCGAGCGGATCGACGCCCATCACGCGCACCGTGTCGGACAGGGCGGGGACGAAGGCGGCGCCGTCGATGACCGGCGCGAGGTGCGCCAGGCCCGCGACCGGGCGCAGGCGTTCGAAGTCCGCGAGCGCGACGCCGCCCGGGCGCGTCACCTCGAGCTCCGCCGCGCCGGCGACGACGCGCACGTCCTCCGACAGCGACGCGACGGCCGCGCGGCCGGCCAGCACGGTGCTGATCACCGACGCGACGCCGATCGCGACGCCCAGCACCGTGGCCGCCGCGCGGATCGGCTGGGCCGCGACCGGGCGCAGCCACAGCGCGCGCAGGATCACGGGCCCTCCCGCCGGACGACGCGGCCGTCGGACATGGACAGGCGCGACTCCGCGCGCGCCGCGATCTCGCGGTCGTGCGTGGCCATGACGAGCGCGGCGCCGACCTCGCGGCGCAGCTCGCCCAGCAGCTCCAGCACGCGCGCGCCGTTCTTCGAGTCGAGGTTGCCGGTCGGCTCGTCGGCGACGAGCAACCGCGG
>JAUHYB010000525.1 GCA_030426745.1 bacterium | reverse complement strand
TCGTCCGCGACGCTCGCCGGGTTCGCCGCGCGCGACGCGATCGCCTGCAGGCGCTCGGCGCGCAGCCGCTCGAAGTCGGCGTCGTCGAAGCGCGGCTCCAGCAGCACGTCGCGCAGGATCGCGACGCCGCGCTCGACCTGCGCCGTGGGCACGTCGACCTCGACGACCGCCTCGTCCTCGCCCGCCCGCGTCGACAGGCGCGCGCCGATCGAGTCCAGCTCGTTCTGCAGCGCGTTGCCGTCGCGCCCGCGCGCGCCCTCGCGCAACCACTGCGCCAGGATCGACGCCATGCCGAACCGCCCCGCGCCCTGGTGCAGGCGCCCGCACGGCACCGCGACGCGCACGCGCACCAGCGGCAGCTCGCCGCCGGGCGCCGACGCGATCGTCGCGCCGCCGGCGGCCTCGCCGGTCCAGCTCGCGGGCAGCACCACCGGCGGCGGCGCGACGTCGAGCGCCGGCTCCGCGTGCGTCCCCGGGTCCGGGGCGATCCACGGTTCCAGCGGCGGCTCGTCCGCTTCGGGCGCCGGCGCGGACCCGGTCGTCATCGGCAGCGAGCCTTCCAGCGCGCGGTGCGCCGCGCCGTTCGGCACGGTCGACAGCGCCGCGTGGTCGCGCCCGACGACGTACGTCCGCAGGGCCTCGGTCACCTCCTCCGGCGTGACGCGGGCGCGCGCCGCGACGTCGTGCTCGAGCGCGTCCGGGTCGCCGCGCAGCCGGTCGTTCAGCGCCAGCACGCTCGCGCGCGCGGACACGCGCTCCAGCCCGCGCACCAGCGCGGCTTCGTGGCTGGCGCGCACGCGGTCCAGCTCCTCCTGCGTCACGCCGCGCCGCGCCGTCTCCTCCAGCACGTCGACGAGGCGCGCGTGCAGGTCGTTCAGCGAAACGCCCTCGTGCGGCCGCAGCGACAGGTGGAACAGGCCCGCCAGCTCGCGCGAGAGGTGCGAGGCGCTGACCTGGGTCGCGAGGTGCTCGTCCACCGTCAGCGCGCGGTCGATCACTGACGCGCGGTTCGCCGACAGGACCTGCAGCAACAGGTCGAGCGCCGGCGCGTCGGCGTGGCCCGCGGGCACCGTCGGCCACAACAGGTTCATCTGCGGCACGGGCACGTGGTCCTCCATGAACGCGCGCGGCGATCCGTCGAGCGGCGCGGGGCGCTTCGCCGCCGGCGCGACCGCGGCGCCCGCGGGGATCGGCCCGTAGTGGCGCTCGACCAGCTCGACCGCGCGGTCGAAGTCCACGTCGCCCGCCAGCGCCAGCGTCGCGTTGCCCGGCACGTACCAGGTGCGGAAGAAGCTCGTCACGTCGTCGAGCGTCGCGTTGCGCACGTCCTCCGCCGAACCGATCGTCGGCCATGAGTAGGGGTGCTCGCGCGGGAAGCACAGCTTGCCCAGCGCTTCCCACACGCCGCCGTACGGGCGCTGCTCGTAGCTCTGCTTGCGCTCCTCGAGCACGACGTCGCGCTGATTGTCCAGCGTCGCCTGGTCGAGCGCGCCCAGCAGCCACCCGAGCCGGTCGGCCTCGAGCCACAGCGCCAGCTCCAGCTGGTCCGCGGGCAGCTCCTCGTAGTACAGCGTGCGGTCCGAGCTCGTGTTCGCGTTCAGGCTGCCGCCCGCCGCCTGCACGCGCTGGAAGAACGCGCCCTCCGGCACCTGGGACGACCCCTGGAACATCATGTGCTCGAACAGGTGCGCGAAGCCCGTCCGCCCGCGCGTCTCCCGCGCGCTGCCGACGTGCACGACGAGCTGGCTGGTGACGATCGGCGCGGTGTGGTCCTCGTGCACGAACAGGCGCAGGCCGTTGTCGAGCACGTGAAGTCGGTGGTGGATCTGCATGCGGCCCGAAGGCTACCGCGCGGGCGGCGGCGGTCGGTACCTTGTGCGCATGAATGCGCTCTCGACCGCCCTCGCGATCCTCGCCCTGTCGTCCTGTTCCACCGCCGCCCCGGCGCAAGACGCCGGCGGGGCCGGCCCGCGCGGCCCGGCGTCGCGCTCCGGGGCGTCGACCGTCACCACCCCCGAGGACCACCTCGGTCGGCCGGTCGGCGGCGACGGGACGCTCGCGGACTGGCAGGAGGTGTCGAGCTGGTTCGTGCAGCTCGCGGAAGAGAGCCCGCGCGTCGCGACGGAGGTCGTCGGGCGCACGACGGAGGGGCGCGACTTCCTGATCAGCGTGCTGTCCAGCGAGGAGAACCTGGGGCGGCTCGACGAGGTGCGCGCGGACGCGTGGACGCTCGCCGACCCGCGCGGGCGCTCGGACGAGGCGCTGCAGCGCGCGCTCGACCGCGGCAAGGTCGTCGTGTTCGTCTCGATCGCGATGCACGCCACCGAGTGCGCCGGGCCGCAGTTCGGGATGGAGTTCGC
>JAUHYB010000524.1 GCA_030426745.1 bacterium | reverse complement strand
AGCCGGTGCCGATGGCACCGGCTGCGTCCGTCGCGCGGCGGTGAAAAAACGAGCCCGGCTCCGTACTTTCCCGCGCGCCGGCGGCGACGGTGCGGTGCCTGACCCGACGATATCGTGCCAGGCACCGTACCTTCGCCCGTCGATCAGTCGTCGTCGTGCTTCGCCGCGTTCTCCTTCAGGATGCGCGCCTGCTCCTGCGCCGGGACCGGCGCGTAGGTCTTGAAGACCATCGAGTAGAAGCCCTGGCCCGACGTCTGCGAGTTCAGCTCGCGGTGGTACGTCTGCACCGTCGACAGCGGCACCTCGGCCTTGATCACGGTGATCGTGCCGTCGGCCTCGTTCCACTGGTCCATCACGTGACCGCGGCGCTGGCTGGTGATGTCGCTGAAGACCGTGCCGGACACGTCGGTCGGCACGTGGATCTCCAGCTCGTAGACCGGCTCGAGCAGCGCCGGGCCGGCCTTCTCGAAGCCGTCGCGGAACGCGCGCTGCGCGGCCATCTTGAACGAGGCCTCGTCCGAGTCCACCGCGTGGAACTTGCCGTCGTAGACCTCGGCCTCGACGTCCACGACCACGCTGCTGGTCAGCACGCCCTTCCCCGCGATCTCGCGGATGCCCTTCTCCACGGCCGGGATCAGGTTGCGCGGGATCGCGCCGCCGACGACCTTGTCGACGAAGACGATGCCGGACCCCGACTCGCCCGGGCGCAGGCGCAGGTAGACCTCGCCGAACTGGCCGCGGCCGCCGGACTGCTTCTTGTGGCGGTGGTGGCCCTCGGACGGCTTCGTGATCGTCTCGCGGAACGCGATCTTCGGCGTGGCCATCTCGATCTCGACGCCGTAGCGGCGCTTCAGCCGGCTCTCGATGATCGACAGGTGCAGGTCGCTCATGCCGTGCCCCACCAGCTCGTGCGTCGCCGAGTCGGTGTGGATGTGGAAGGTCGGGTCCTCCGCCTCCAGCTTGTGCAGCGCCTCGCCGAGCTTCTGCTCGTCCGCGCGCGTCTTGGGCGTGATCGCGACCGACAGCATCGCCGTCGGCGTCTCCGGGGGCGCGACCTTGCGGATCTCACCGCCGGCCGTGCTGAAGCTCTCGCCCCACTTCAGGTGCTCGACCTTCGTGAACGCGACGATCATGCCCGGGCCGGCGCTCTCGATCGGCTCGCGCTTCGTGCCGATCGGACGGAACAGGCCGCCCAGCTTCTCGGGCTTCGCGTCCGTCTCGCCGTGGATCGTGTCGCCCTGGTGCAGCGTTCCGGACCAGATGCGCGCGAAGCAGACCTTGCCGACGTGCGGGTCGGTCTTGACGCAGAAGACGGTCGCCTCCAGCAGGCCGTTCTCGTCGCGCTCGATCACCTGACCGTCGGTGTCCTTGATCTCGTACTCGTCCGGCGCCGGCGCGAAGCGCGTGAAGTACTCCAGCACGTTCTCGTTCGCGAGCCCCGACTCGGGGTTGCACACCAGGATCGGGATCAGCGCGCCGGCGGTGATCGCGTGCGGCATCAGCCGGTCGAGCTGCTCCTCGGTGATCTCCTGCGTGTCGAGGTACGCCATCAGCGCCTCCTCGTCCTCGCAGGCGTCCATCACGCGGTCCATGAGGCGCTTGCGCCACGGCGACTCGGGGTCGAGCATCGTGCGGTGCACGGAGCTGAAGGCCGCGCCGCTGCCGTCCGGCAGGAGCGCCGGGACGCAGACCTCGCCGATCGCCGCGCGCAGCTCCTCGACGAGCGTGTCGAAGTCCGCGTTCTCACCGTCCAGGTTCGTGACGACGATCGCGCGCGGGCGGCCCAGGTGCCGGGCGCGCTCCATCTTCTTGCGCAGGTTGTAGGTGACGCCGCTGGCGCAGCTGACGACCCCCACCACCAGGTCCGACGCGAAGATCGCCGCGTCGGTCTCGGCCACGAAGTCCGGGTAGCCCGGCGTGTCCATGAAGGTCCAGTGCTTCCCCCCGTGCTCCGCGTGCACCACGCTCATCTGAAGCGTGTGACGCTTCTCCTGCTCTTCGGGCTCGGTGTCGCAGATGCTCGTGCCGTCGTCGACCGATCCCTTGCGGGCGGACGCGCCGGTCAGATGCGCGAGCGCATCGACGAGCGTCGTCTTGCCGGAGGAGGGGTGACCGACGAAACACAGGTTGCGGATGGAATGGACTTCCGTCATCGGGTGAATCACGTTCGAAGGACCAAAGAAGCGGCGAGGGCCGGAGCGGCGCTCCACCCCCCGCGGGGGTCCTCATTCTAGCCGGTCACCCCCTCCGCGGGCGAGCGACCGGACGTTCCGCGGGCACGGCGACGCGCGGGAGAGTACGGAGCCGGGCTCGTTCTTCCACCGCCACGCATCGGACGCAGCCGGCGCCGAAGGCGCCGGC
>JAUHYB010000523.1 GCA_030426745.1 bacterium | reverse complement strand
CCTGCTCGTGGACGCCCAGGAGCTCGCGTTGCCGCGGCGTCGTCGCGCGGGCCAGCGCGTCCTCGTTCGCCGGGTTCAGCACCTCCGGCGGCAGCACCCGCTGCGCGATCTCGCGCCGCCCGTAGACAACCTGAAGGAAGTAGCGGCCCTCCCCCGACTCCTGCGGCGGCAGCCGGCGGTGCCAGGAATCGGACACGAAGAAGCCGACGTCCCCCGCCTCGGCGACGTGCGCGAGCCCCGGTCGTCCGTCGTAGGTGAGGTCGAGGTCCCAGCGCCGCGCGTGCGGCGGAAGCGCGCCCGAGCGGTGGCTGCCCGGCAACACCGCCGTCGGCCCGTCCTCCATGCGACAGCGCCGGAGGTAGATGTGCGCGGTGACGACGAAGATCGGGTACGGGATCTCGTCGGGCCACGGCACGCCCTCGGGGCGCACGACGTGCGGTCCGCCGTCGACGTGCCACTCCTGGCCGAAGGGCGCGTGCGCGCTGCCGGGCGGGTTGCGCCAGGCCGTGCACGAAACGACGTGGCAGTCGTCGCCCAGCACCGGTTCGACCGCGTCGAGGATCTCGCGCCGCGCCAGGATCTCCTGGCAGAGCGGGCTGCGGTTGAACATCTCGTAGCGGAACATCGCCGCGCGCTCGGCGTCGAGGCAGTTCTTGCGCTGGTCGGGCGGGTAGCGCTCGAAGACCTCGGTGATCTCGTCCCGCAGCGCGTCGATCGTCTCCGTCGAGAACGCCCCGGGGATGAAGGCGTGGCTGTCCTCCTCCAGCGACCGCGCCGGCGGGTGGTCGTGGCCCTCGAGGAGTCGGTTGTAGTCCTTGAACTTCCGGATCATGGCTCTCTCCTCGATGCGGCCCACTTGCCCGGTCGCGGCGTCCGGGAGAGAATAGGGTATCGAACGCGCGAGCGCGTCGAGCCCGCCGACGCGGCGCCCGACCGTTCGCGACCGAAGCTTCCCTCGACATGTCCGATCCCGCGATCGACGGGAGAGGCCGGCAGGAGCCGCCGCGCGACTCCGGCACGACTCCGGCCCCTGCTCCCTCCGGACCGACCGCCTTCCTGTCGGCCGACCACGGGGACGCGCCGGCCTCTCGCGAATCGCTGCGCGAGGCCGTCCGCGCGTTGACCCGGGAGCGCGACTACCTGCGGGAGATCCGGAACGTGCGGTTGGCGGAGTTCGAGTCCGAGCTCGCCGCGCACCGCGAGCTGGTGCGGGAGCTGCGGCGACTGTACGGCAGCGAGCGCAGGGCGTTCCGCGAGCGGACCGCCGCGTCGGAGCGCGACCTGGCCGCCCGAACGGAGCGCGCGGACGACATGGAGCGCGAGCGCGACGGCTGGCGCGAACGCGCGCGGGAGGCCGACCGGGCGCTCGCCGCGCAGCGCACCCGGGTGTCCGCCTTGCAACAGGAGTTCGACGAGTACCGCGCCGAGACCGCGGCGCTGCACCCCCAGCTCGCGGAGCACCGCGTCCAGGCGGCGGCCCTCGTCGCGGAGCTCGCCGCTCACCGCGAGCGGACGGAAGCGTTGCAGGCGGAGAGCGACGCGTCCGCGCGGGATCGAGCGGCGTTACGGACCGAGCGCGACGCGCTGGCGCGGGACCGCGACGCCCTGCGGGCCGACCGGGACGCGGTCGCCGCCGAGCGGGGAGCGCTGCTGCGCGACCGGGACGCGCTCGTGCGCGAGCTCGACGCGCTGCTGGCCGACCGGGACGCCTGGCGCGAGCGCGCGGTCCTCGCGGAGGCGCGCGCCGACCTCGGCCTCATCGGTCGGTGGAAGCGCAAGCTCGGTCGCCTGCTGCGGCGAGCGCCGTCCGCCGGCGGCGCCGCGTAGCGCGACGATCCCGCTTCGGGTCAGCGATCGGTTCCGGCGCGCCCTCGTCGAGCGAGGCCGCCGAGGCTGCGCTTGACCTTGTCGGGCAGGCTCCGGGAGACCCGCTCTTCCGCGAGGCTCGCGCGCTCGCGCCAGGCGTCGCGGTCCTGCTCCAGCTCCCCCTGCGCGCGCGCGAGCGCGTCCCGATCCCGCTGCAGCGCCTCGCGCTCGCGCTGGTGCGCGTCCCGGTCCTCCACGAGCGCCGCGCGCTCCGCGAGCAACGCGTCCCGGTGTTCGGCGAGGGCAGCGCGCTCCTCGAGCAGCGCGTCCCGTGCTTCCTCCAGCGCCGCGGCCTGGCCTCGCAACGCGTCGCGCTCCTCCGACAGCGCGACTTGCTGTGCCCGGTGCGCGGCGAGCTCGGCGTTCAGAGCGTCGGCGTGCGCGGAGTAGCTGTTGCGCTCCGCGACCAACGAGGCCGCCTGAGCGCGGTGCGCCGCGAGTTGCTCGAGCAAGCCGTCCGCCTGCGCGCGGTGGTCGGCGACTTCCTGCTCGAGCG
>JAUHYB010000522.1 GCA_030426745.1 bacterium | reverse complement strand
CAGAAGGCGGCCGACCGCTACAAGGAGAAGGAGGAGAAGCGTCGCGCCGAGGAAGAGGGGCTCGTCAAGTACAAGGACGAGTGGGTCAAGAAGGAGGACCTGCCGTACCTCAAGAAGGGCTTCGTCAAGAACGACGAGGGCGAGTGGATCGACGCCGAGCAGGCGAAGCGCATCGCCGAGGGCTGGCGACAGCAGGACCTCGAGTGGATCGCGCCCGCGGACTTCGACAAGCTCGACAAGGGGCTGTGGAAGTGCGGCGACAAGTGGCTGACGCTCGAGGAAGCGAACGAGTACCACAAGTCCACCGAGTACCCGTGGGTGATCCCGACCGATCACTTCATCCTCTACACGACGTGCACGCGTGAGCTCGCCGACAAGATCGCGAAGACGATCGAGCGCGCCTATCGCGACATGGCGAAGATCTACGGCGGCGCTCCGCCGGACAAGGCGCCGATCGTCGTGTTCCGCACGCACCAGCAGTACAACTCCTTCGCCGCCGGCAACCAGATGACCGGCCGCCCGGCGACCGACGCGCTCGGCTTCTCGTCCGTGCACCACGCGTACTTCGCGGACACCTGGATCAAGGACGAGGTGTTCATGGGCGCGGGCGTCGGGTACTGGGACCAGGACGCCGAGAACGGCAACTCGTGGGGGCCGCACTCGGTGCGCCACGCCGCCGGCCTCGCGATCGCCGAAGCGATGGACCCCAGCGCGGACGCGCGCGACGAGATCGAGTCGAAGGGCCTCAGCGACTCGCGCCTCGGCAAGTTCTACCAGCAGAAGCGCGTGCCGCTCTGGTTCCGCATCGGCGCGGCCAGCTACGTCGAGCGCTACTTCATCGACAACCTCGTCGGCTCGGGCGGCGACCCGGAGTGGGCGCGCAAGTGGTCGATCCAGAACCTCGTCAGCAAGGGCGGCCTGCGCCCGGTCGGCGACCTGTTCGAGATCCAGCTCAGCACCGACAACGCCGAGAAGGTGTTCAACGAGTTCGGACTGCTGATGGCGTTCATCCTCGACGGCAAGTGCGCGCCGGTCGTCGAGGCGCACGGCCTGGTGAAGAAGCAGCTGCGCGAGGGCAGCGACAAGGACGTCGAGAAGGCGTTCGAGTCCCTGCAGAAGGCGCTGATCGCGAACCAGACCGAGATCCGCAAGTTCGCCGGCGTCTGAGCCCGACGCCGCGCACGCAACGAGACCAGCGCGTGTCGTCCCCGGGCGACGCGCGCTGCGTCGTCACCACGGGGCGCGTCGTCCCCGACCGCGGGACCGACGCGGAACGCCGACGCGACGCACACCGCTCCGCTTTTCACCACACCGCTCGAACGGACCACCGCACATGCTCAGCTGCCTCCTGGCCCTGGCGCCGCTCGTCCAGGACGTGACCACGGTCGCGCCGACCCCTTTCCACAGCGCCGTCCACCCCGCGGACGCGACCGTCTACCTCGAGGTGCCGGACGTGCGCGGCATGACGGACGCCTACGCCGACTCGCCGATCGCGCGCATGTTGCGCGACCCCGAGTGGAACGCGTTCGCCGCCAAGACGATGGGGGAGGACCCCGAGACCTTCGCGCTGGACGCCTGGTGCGTCGAGCGCTTCAGCGCGATGCTGGACGAGGTCACGGAGGTCGCGGACGGGGACGTCGACCTGCGCACGGCCTTCGCGGGCTTGCGCTCGGCGTCGGTCTCGCTGAGCGTGCCGACCGGCGACGGCGACGTCAGCGCGCTGTGCGTGTTCGACTACGGCGACGCGGCGAACGCCGACGCGGGCGCGCGCTTCCTGGCGGGCACCTTCCAGCTGTTGCCGCTCGAGGTGCAGACCAAGCAAGCGCCGCTGACGCTTTTCGGGCAAGAGGGGTTGGTGCAGCGCTACCGCTCCACGACGTCCACCGACGACCCCGGCGCGTGGTCCGCGACCTGCGGGACCAGCGTCGTCTTCGCCGTCGGCGTGACGCCCGAAGCCTGGCGCGCGCTGTCCGACGAGCGCGCGCGCCAGATGGCCGGCGTCGTCCCGCCCGACGACGACGTCCCGCTCGCCGGCGGTCTGACCGGCGGCACGACGACGACGTCGACGCCGCTGTACCGCGCGCGCCTGCGCACCGACGACGCGTCCGCGCTGCTGGCGCGCTTGCAGGAGACGAGCTGGGCGTCGTCCGTCGCCGGGACGCTCGCGGTCCTGGACGCGTACCTGCCCGACGGTCCGGTCGACCGCTGGTGCACGACGCAGCTCGGCGGAGGGTCCTTCACCGGCGCCAGCCTGTCGCAGGGCGCGGCTTGCATCCCCGGCGTCGGCGGCGCGCCGATCCCCGCGCTGGCGCCGCGGTTGTTGCCGCACGACGCCTTCGCCGCGTGGGCGACGCACGTCGAGGCGGAACAGCTCG
>JAUHYB010000521.1 GCA_030426745.1 bacterium | reverse complement strand
GTGCGCTCGGTCACCGCGTCCGCGAAGTCCGCGATGCGCGTGCGGTTCGTCGTGCCGACCTCGACCAGGTCCACGCCGGCGCGCGTCATCACGTCGGGCACGCGGAACGAACCGCCGATCTCGACCAGCTCGCCGCGCGACACGATCGCCTCGCCGCCGCGCGCGAAGGTCTGCAGCGTCAGCATCACCGCCGCGGCGTTGTTGTTCACGCAGATGCCGTCCTCGGCGCCGGTCAGCCGCGCCAGCAGCTCGCCGAGCCGCCCGTCGCGCTGGTTGCGCTCGCCGCTCGCGCGGTCGACCTCCAGCAAGCAGTAGCCGCCCGCGGCGCGCGCCATCTCGGCCGCGACCTCCGGGTGCACGGGCGCGCGGCCCAGCCCGGTGTGCAGCACCACGCCGGTCGCGTTGATCACCGGCCGGATGCCGGCGGCGTCCTCGCGCCGAAGCGCCGCGCGCAGCTCCGCCGCCAGCCGGCCGCCGTCGACGCGCGCGCGCACGCCCGCGGCGTCCAGCTCGCCGTCCAGGATCTCGTTGCGCCAGGCGTCGATCGTCCCGCGCACCATGCCCAGGACCAGCTCGCGGTCGCGCCCCTCGGCCAGGGCGGCCAGCGCGGGGTCGCGCAGCGCCTCGTCCACGCTCGGCAGGGCCCGGAACGCCTCGCGCGGGTCGGCGCCCGCGGCTCCTCTCGCGTCGGTGGAGGTCATCGCCGCTCAGTCTCCCGTCCCGCCGCCGGACGGACAAGGCGAAAGGACGGCGTCGCGGGCGCTCGCGGCTTCGCGGCGCGGCCGGCGCGCGCTACGCTCGGGCCGATGTCCTCCGCCACCCGCTCGCGCCGCGCCTGGCGCCTCGCCTCCGCCGACCCCGCCGCCGCGGACCGCCTCGCGCGCGCCCTCCACCTGGAACGCCCCGTCGCCGAGCTCCTCGCCATCCGCGGGTGGACCGACCCCGACGAGGCCGAGCGCCACCTGTCGTCGAAGCTGACCGCGCTGCACGACCCCGCGCAGCTGCCGGACATGCAGGCCGCGGCGCAGCGCCTGGTGCGCGCGATCCGGGACGGCGAGGTGATCCTGGTGCACGGCGACTACGACGTCGACGGCGTGACCGGCACGTCGCTGCTCGTGCGCCTCTTCCAGCTGCTGGGCGCGAAGGTCGCGTGGCACATCCCGAACCGCTTCACCGACGGCTACGCGTTCGGCGAACACTCGATCGCGCGCGCCGAGGAGGTCGGCGCCAGCGTCGTCGTCAGCGTCGACAACGGAACGAGCTCGCGCGAGACGATCGCGGCGCTGGCCGAGCGCGGCATCGACACCGTCGTCACCGATCACCACGAGCCGCCGCTCGGCGACCTGCCGCCGGCCGTCGCGATCGTGAACCCGAAGCTCACGACCAGCGAGTACCCCTTCCGCGAGCTGTGCGGCGGCGCCGTCGCGTTCAAGCTGGCGTGGGGCGTCTGCCAGGAGCTGTCCGGCGGCGGGCGCGTGCGCGACGACCTGCGCGCGTTCCTGGTCGACGCGATGGCGTACGTCGCGATCGCGACGGTCTGCGACGTCGTGCCGCTGGTCGACGAGAACCGCATCCTGGCGCGCTACGGCTTGCAGTCGCTCGAGGCCACCCAACACGCGGGGCTCAAGAACCTGCTCGAGGTGTGCGGCCTGTCGGGCCGCGCGCTGTCCGCCGAGGACGTCGGGTTCCAGATCGGCCCGCGCTTGAACGCGTCCGGTCGCCTGGGCACGGCGCAGACGGCCGTCGAGCTGTTGATGTGCGTCGACCCGGTGCGCGCGAAGGCGCTGGCGCTGGAGCTCGACCGGCTGAACGCCGAGCGCAAGGAGATCGAGCGCGAGCTGTCCGTCGCCGCGCAGGCCGCCGCCGAACCCTTCGCGGACCCCGCCGAGTGGCCGGTGCTCGTCCTCGCCGGCCAAGGCTGGCACCAGGGCGTGATCGGCATCGTCGCCGCGCGCCTCGCCGAGCGCTTCGAGCGCCCCGCGATGATCATCGGCCTCGACGGCGCGGAGGGCCGCGGGTCGTGCCGCACGCGCCCCGGCGTCGACCTGCTGGACCTCCTGCACGCCGGCGCCGACCACATGCTGCGCTACGGCGGCCACGCGCAGGCCGCGGGCCTCGAGATCCGCGCGGACGCGGTCGACGCCCTGCGCGACGCCGTGAACGAGCGCGCGCGCGAGACCTACGCCGACGGCATGCCGGAACAGCCGCTCGAGATCGACCTCGACCTGCCGTTCGAGCACATGACCCCCGAGCTGATGCGCCGCCTCGAGCGCCTCGCCCCCTACGGCGAACGCAACGCCAAGCCGACCCTGCTCTCGCGCGACCTGCGCCTGGCCGAACCGCCGCGCATCGTCGGCGCCGACCGCTCCCACCTGATCCT
>JAUHYB010000520.1 GCA_030426745.1 bacterium | reverse complement strand
GCGGGCGTGATCGGGTACGAGCCGAGGAACGGCTGCAGGCCGCACAGCTTCGCGCCGACGGTCAGGCCCAGCGCGAGCGCCTCGTTGCCCATGATGTTGCGATAGGTGCCGGGCGGCAGCTCCTCGCACTTCATGACCTCGTAGCGCGACTGGAACATCTGGTGGATGTCACCGGCGTTGAAGCCCGCGCGCATCGCCTTGATGTTGGCCTCGGCCAGCTCCGGCTTCTTCGCGAACTTCTTGTTCAGGAATTCCTCGGTCGGCTGCAGCGGGCGGCTGTACAGCCAGTACATCAGGCCGAGCGTGTAGAAGTTCTTGCAGCGCTGGACGTCCTTCGGCTTCAAGGGCGAACCCTCGAGCGCCTCGGCCACGCGCTTGTTGATGTCGACCTCGATCAGCCGGTAGCCCTCGAACGTCCCGTCCTCGTACGGGTTGTCCATCTTGGCCTTGGCGTACTCCTTGTCGTTGAACGCCCCGGTGTTGATCAGGAGGATGCCGCCCGGCTTCAGGTCCTTGATGTTGACCACCAGCGCCGCCGGGTTCATCGCGACCAGCGCGTCGGGGCGGTCGCCCGGCGTGTGGATGTCCTTCGAGCTGAAGCACAGCTGGAAGCCCGAGACGCCGGCGCGGGTGCCGGCGGGCGCGCGGATCTCCGCGGGGAAGTCGGGCAGCGTCGCCAGGTCGTTGCCGACCGCGGCGCTCGTGCTCGTGAACTGGCCGCCCGTGATCTGCATGCCGTCGCCCGAATCGCCTGCGAAGCGAACGACGACGCTGTCCTGCTGTTGGAGAGGGAGCTCGGCTCCCGGTTCCTGGGTGGTGGTCATGGTCTCTGACTTGGCCGTCTGGCCGGTTCCTCCGGGGTGATGCGCCGCGGGGTTCGCGGTCGTCGCCGGAGAGGTGCGGGCGCGCTCGAGAATCGGCAGGGAGAGGCGCGCGCCGCGGGTTGGATGCGGGTTCGGAGCCTGTGCCGGAGGCTCCCGCCCGACGCGAAATTTGGCGAAAAGTCTAACTTCTACGGGCGTGGCTGACACCGCAGAAGGGAGGATTCGACACGAAGCTCGGTGGATCCGAACACCGTCGGGACCGAGAATCGCGCGCCGCCCTTCCTAGCCCCGGATCCGGGATCTCCAACCGTCATGGCCGACCTTCGCTTCGCGAGCGCACTCTCCACCCTGGCCGACACCGCGGCCGCGGAGGAAGAAGCCCTCGGCGTCCTGCGCGAGGGACTCGACGGCGCCGACCCGGCGCTGCTCGTCGTCTTCGTCACGCACCACCACGGCGCCGCGCTGGAGGGCCTGGGCCGGCGCCTGATGCGCGCGTCGAACGCGCGGCGGGTCCTCGGCTGCACCGGCGAGACGGTGATCGGCGGGACGCGCGAGGTCGAGGAGGGTCCGGCGCTGTCGCTGTGGGCCGTGGCCGGCGACGGCGTGCGGGTGGAGCCCTTCCGCGTCGGCGCCCGGGCGGATGAGGAGGGCGAGATCCAGTTCTCCGGAATGCCGCCGGCGGACTTCGCGACCGGCGGGACGCTGCTCCTCCTCGCGGACCCCTTCAGCTTCCCGATGACCCCCTATCTGGAGGCGCTCCAGGAGCGCTTCCCCGGGCGCCCCGTGATCGGCGGGATGGCCTCGGGCGGCCAGGGGCCGGGCCAGAACGTGCTCATCTCCGACGGCGAGTCCCAGACCTGGGGGGCTGTCGGGGTGTGGCTGGGGGGCGATCTGGAGGTCACGCCGGTGGTCAGCCAGGGCTGCCGTCCGGTCGAGGACCCCTGGGTGATCACCAAGATCGAGGACCACGTCATCAGGAAGCTGGGAGGAAAAACCGCCGCACATGTCCTCCAGAGGACCTTCCAAGCCCTCTCGCCCCGCGACGCGGCCCTGATCCAGCGCGCGCCCTTCCTGGGCGTCGCCGTCGACGCGACGAAGAGCCAGTTCGAGCGCGGCGACTTCCTCGTCCGCGGCATCCTCGGCATCGAGAAGCGCGAGGGCGGCATCGCCGTCGCCGACTCGTCCCTGCGCGCCGGCCAGACCGTGCAGTTCATGGTCCGCGACGCCGAGAGCGCGTCGGAGGACCTGGACCACCTGCTCGAGGCCCACGCCGGTGACGCGTCGGAGCCGGTCGGCGCGCTGCTGTTCTCCTGCAACGGCCGCGGCCGCCGCATGTTCTCGGTCGAGGACCACGACGTCTCGCGCGTGCAGGCCCACTTCGGCCGCGAGGTCCCCGCCGCCGGCTTCTTCGCCATGGGCGAGATCGGCCCCGTCGGCGGCCGCAACTTCCAGCACGGCTTCACCGCCTCCGTGGCGATCCTGCGCGCGAAGCCCCGCTGACGCGCCTCGACAGGACTACGGTGCCAGGCACGTTCCTCCGGAAGAGCGGCCGACGGCC
>JAUHYB010000086.1 GCA_030426745.1 bacterium | reverse complement strand
CGCCGCGCCGCGCGGGCGGCAGGTGGCGCTTCGGCCCGTCGTCGGCCAGCGCGCCCTCGACCTCGATGCGCCCGGCGTGCGGCGTCGTGAGCCCCGCGATGGCGCGCAGCAGCGTCGTCTTGCCGCATCCCGACGGGCCGACGATCAAGACGTGTTCGCCGGCGGGAACGTCGAGGTCGAGCGGACCCAGGATCGCGCGCTTGCCGGCGCGGACCTCCAGGCCCCGGATGCGGATGGCGTTCGTCACGGCAGGACCTCCAGCTTCTCGCGCGCGAACAGGGACCACAAGAGCCCCGGCAACACGAGGAAGAACAGGATCAACAGGCAGAGCGCGGCTACGGCGTCGTCGCGCGCGAAGTGGATGCGGTTGTAGGCCTTGAAGATGACCGTGTGGTTCGCGGCGGGCACCAGCACGGCGGCGTCCAGCTCGCGCATCGCGAACACGAACACCATGACCCACCCGCCGACCATCGACGGCCGCAGGGGCGGCGCGACCAGGCGCGTCAGGCGGCGGAGCGGCCCGACGCCGGCCAGCTCGCCGGCCTCCTCCAGGCGCGGATCCAGCGCGGCGACGGCGCCGGACAGCACGAGCACCGGGAACGCCAGGAAGCGCCCCAGGTACAGGAGCAGGATCATCGCGTTCCCGTCGTAGACCGCCGCCGACCAGTCGTGGTTCCACAGGTTGATCGTGCCGATGCCGAACAGGATCGCGGGGACGGCGACGGGCAGCAGGATCAGCGGCTCGGTCCAGCGGCCGCCGCGCGTGCGCTCGATCCAGTGCGCCAGCACCAGCGCGACCGGCAGCGCCAGGGTCGCCGCGGCCGCCGACCAGATCAGGCTGTTCGCCAGGAAGTCGCGCTCGTAGTCGAGCGTCTCGCGCATCGCGGTCACGACGCCCGCGAACGAGAAGCTGCGGCCGCCGCCGCCGGCCTCGTACGTCAGGCGCGCGATCGGACCGAGCACGCAGAACAGCACGACCGACAGGCAGAACGCGAACGCGACCCAGCGCAGGCGGCCCAGCCTCAGCGGCGCGGGGCGCTGGAAGTCGCCGTCCAGCGTGGCCAGCGCGCCCTTGCGCCGCAGCGCCAGCGCGGGCAGCAGCGCCGCGAGCGTCACGACCACCAGCGGGATCGCGGTGACGACCGCCTTGCCGGTGTTCGCCTCCAGCTTCCAGTTCGCGAAGATCTCGTCGGCGTAGACGTTGAACTTCGGGCCGACGGACGAGACGTAGTCGGGCACCGACCAGTCGTTCACGGTGAACGCGAAGGCCAGCGCCGCGCCGGTCAGCACGCCGGGCAGCAACAGCGGCAGCTCCATGCGCAGCGCCGCGCCGAGCCCGCCGGCGAGCAGCGCCGCCTCTTCGCGCCGCGCGTCGACGCGGCTCGCGGCCTTGGCCGTGAACAGCGCGACCAGCGGGAAGGTGTTCACGCCCAGCACGATCGCCGTCGCCCACGGCCCGCGCAGCTCGAACAGCGCCGTCCAGGTGATCGCCAGGAACAGCGGCGGCAGCACGAGCGGCACGATGCCCAGCGGCCGCATCAGCGCGGCGCCCGGCACGTCGGTGCGCGACAACAGGAAGCCGAAGGGCGCGCCGACGAGCACCGCGATCGTCGTCGCCGCGGCGCCCAGCGTCAGCGTGCGCGACAGCAGCCCGAGCGTGCGTTCCGTGAACAGGCGCTCGAAGTCACCCGCGCCGACGCGCGTCGCCATGACGGCGATCGGCGCGAGGCACAGGAGGGCGAAGGCGAGCCCGGCGAGGATGCGCAGCGCGCGGCTCAATCGAGGAACATCTCCTTCAGCTCCTCGAAGCGCTCGTCGATCACCGCGCCGACCTCGGCGTAGTCGACCTCCATCCACTTCACGCCGTCCAGCGGCAGCACGTGCGGGCGCCCCTTCAGCGACTCGTGCACCGGGATCTGCGCGGACCGCGAGTCGGCGAGCTTCGCCTCGAACTCCGCCGTCAGCAGGTAGTCGACCAGCGCCCGCGCCTCGTCGGGGTGCGGCGCGTTCGCCAGGATCGCGACCGTGTTCGGGATCAGCAGCGTGCCGACCCCGTCCGGACCGCCGTCGGGGAACACGGCGTCGACCGCGTACCCGTTCGGGTCGCTCTTCGCGACCCAGTAGTCGTCCGTGTCGGTCCAGCCCCAGGTGAAGTTCGACTCGCGCACCTGGCGCATCAGCGTCGCGTTGCCGCTGGTCAGGTGGACCTCGTTCGCGCGCAGGCCGTCCAGGTACTCGCGGGTCCTCTCCTCGCCGAGCACGGTGTACAGCGCGGCGACGTGCGTCAGCGTCGTGCCGGTCAGCGGCCGCGCCATGCCGCAGTCCGCCTTCCACGCCGGGTCGACCAGGTCCCACATGCCGTCCGGCGCGGCGCGGTCGCCCAGGCGGTCGGTGTTCACGATGAAGACCCGCGCGCGGGCGCCGAAGCCGGTCCAGCGGCGCTCGGGATCGCGGAACTGCGCGGGGATGTCGGCCGCGCTGGGGGAGTCGTAGGCGGCGAGCAGCCCGTCGCTCGCCAGCGACACGGTGTGCGCGACCTCGTTGTTCCAGAACACGTCGCAGCGCGGGCGGCCCTGCTCCTCGCGGATGCGGCGGACCAGGCCGACCGTCTTGTGCGCCTCGATGTCGTACTCGGCGCGGACCTTGATGCCGGTCTTGCGCTCGAACTCGCGGACCAGCGGCTCGGCGTGGACCTGGTCGTGGGCGCAGTACAGCACGACCTCGCGGACGGGGTCGCCGTCGCCGTCGCTCGAGCAGCCCGTGAGCAGAGTGCAGGCGAGCGCGGGGAGGGCGATCGAGAGGAGGGCGAGCGCGGGGAGGGAGGGGGAGAGCGAGCGGCGGGGGAGTCTCTTCATCATGCGCGCGGCTAGCACGGAGGGCGTCGAGGGACACAGCCGCGGGCGCGGCCGGTCGCGGGGCGCCGAGTGTAGTGCGTGGGGCCGCTCGGGTGCTCGCCCGATTGCCGCTCGGCGGGGGCGGCGACTACACTGTGCGGCTGATCTCCCGCGGTGCCGAGTCGCCGCGGACCCCGCCGCGTCGGCGCCGCTCGCCCCGCCGCGGCCCCAGCCGCACTCTCGCACGTCCCCCCTGAGGAGGCCCCTTCTCGTGCAACTCGCCAAGCGCTTCAGTCAACTCGGAACCGAGACCGCCTTCGAGGTCCTCGCCAAGGCCAAGGCCCTCGAGGCGCAGGGTCGCAGCATCATGCACCTGCACATCGGCGCGCCGGACTTCGACACCCCCGCGAACATCGTCGAGGCGGGGCGCAAGGCGCTGGCCGACGGCTACCACAAGTACACGCCGGCGAAGGGCATCCTGGAGCTGCGCGAGGCGGTCTGCGAGGACATCCTGAAGTACCGCGGCGTCGAGACGAACCCGGACAACGTGCTGATCGTCCCCGGCGGCAAGCCGACGATGTTCTACGCGATCATGCTGTTCGGCGAGGAGGGGTCGGAGATCCTGTACCCGAACCCCGGCTTCCCGATCTACGAGTCGATGATCGAGTTCTCGGGCGCGAAGGCCGTGCCGATCGAGCTGAAGGAAGAGAACGGCTTCTCCTTCTCGGCCGAGACCGTGCTGTCGCAGATCACGCCGAAGACGCGCTTGATCATCGTCAACACGCCCGCGAACCCGACCGGCGGCGTGGTGCCGCGCGAGGAGCTGGCCAAGCTGGCGAAGGGCCTCGAGGAACACCCGAACGTCTACGTGCTCGCCGACGAGATCTACTCGCGCCTGCTCTACGACGGGGAAGAGCACGTCAGCCTGCTCGAGTTCGAAGGCATCCGCGACCGCGTGATCCTGCTGGACGGCTGGTCGAAGACCTACGCGATGACCGGCTGGCGCCTGGGCTACGGCGTGTGGCCGTCGTCGTTGATCGAGCACGCCGAGCGCCTGCAGATCAACACGGTGTCGTGCACGAACGCCGCGACGCAGATCGCGGGCATCGAGGCGCTGCGCGGCCCGCAGGACGCCGTCGACGAGATGTGCGCCGCCTTCGACGAGCGCCGCAAGATCATCGTCGAGGAGCTGAACGCGATCCCCGGCTTCTCGTGCGTGATGCCGAAGGGCGCGTTCTACGCCTTCGCGAACACCAGCGGCACCGGCGTTTCGTCGCGCGAGCTGGAGACGCGCTTCCTGAACGACGCGGGCGTGGCCTGCATCTCGGGCACCAGCTTCGGCGCGCTCGGCGAGGGCTACGTGCGCTTCTCGTACGCGAACAGCGTCGAGAACATCCGCGAGGGCCTGCGCCGCGTGCGCGAGTGCCTGCAACCGGCGTGACCCCGCCCGCCGGAGCACGCGTCGCCGACTTCCGCAGCGACACCGTCACGCGCCCGACGCCCGCGATGCGTCGGGCGATGGCGGACGCGGAGGTCGGCGACGACGTGCTGGACGGCGACCCGACCGTGCGGCGCCTGGAGGCGTTCGCCGCGGAGTGGTTGGGCAAGGACGGCGCGCTGTACGTCCCGTCGGGGACCATGGCGAACCAGATCGCGCTCGGGTCGTGGCTGCGGCCGGGCGACGAGGTGATCGCGGCGGAGGACGCGCACGTGCTCCTGTACGAGGGCGGCGCGACCGGCTTCCTGCACGGCGCGCAGAGCGCGACCTTGCCGACGACGCGCGGCGCCTTCGACGAAGCGGCGCTGCGCGCGAAGGTCCGCCCCGACTTCATCCACTGCCCGCCGACCGCGCTGATCTGCGTCGAACAGACGCACATGGGCTCCGGCGGTTCGGTGGTGCCCGCGGACGCGCTCGCGATGGTGCGGCGCGTCGCGGACGAGCGCGGCCTGCCCGTGCACATGGACGGCGCGCGCCTCGCGAACGCGCAGGTCGCGTCGGGCATCCCCGCGGCCGAACTCGCCGCCTGCGCCGACTCGGTGTCGGTCTGCCTGTCGAAGGGCCTCGGCGCGCCGGTCGGCTCGATCGTCGCCGGCGACGCGGACTTCCTCGAGCGCGCGAAGCGCGTGCGCAAGCGCCTCGGCGGCTGGATGCGCCAGGCGGGCGTGATCGCGGCGGGGGGCCTCTTCGCGCTCGAGCACCAGGTCGAGCGCCTCGCCGACGACCACGCCCTCGCGAAGCAGCTGGCCGAGCGCCTGGGCGCCCTGCCCGGCCTCGCCTGCGACCCGAGCCTCGTCGAGACGAACCTGGCGCTGGTCGGCGTCGACCACCCGCGCCACGACCCGGCGAGCCTGGCGGCGGCCCTCGCGGACCACGGCGTCCGTGTCATGCCGCTCTCGCCGACCCACCTGCGCTTCGTGACCCACATGGACGTGGGGCAGCCGGAGCTGGAGCGCCTGGAAGCCGCCTGCGCGGCCCACCTGGGCTGATTCACCCTCCCCGGCGCCGGGACGGGATCGAAACGGGAGCTGCGCATCCCGTGAATCGTGGGGTAGGGTTCGAGAACGATCCGTTCCGCTGGCTCGTACCTCGATCATCACCGTGAAGACATCCGCCGCCCTGCTGGTCGCGCTCGCCGCGTCGTACTCGCTCACCTTCGCCCAGGGAATCGGGGAGGAGCTCGGCCTGCCGCGCCGCCTCGCCCCCGGCGAGGAGCACACCCTGTCCTACGCCGAGCTGGTCGCCCACGGGCGCGACGTCTTCTCGGCCAAGTTCACGGCCCAGGAGGGCCAGGGGCGCCCGATGACGAAGGGCACCGGCGAGCCGCTCGCCGACGGCGCCGACCCGCTCGTCTTCCCGCGCAACCAGAACCGCGTGTCGGGCCCGGAGGCGAACTCCTGCGTCGGGTGCCACGGCGTTCCGATCGTCGGCGGCGCCGGCGAGTTCGTGTCGAACGCGTGGGTGATGGGCCAGCGCTTCGACTACGCGGACTTCGACGACCTGGACGCGACGCCGACCGACGGCAGCATGGACGAGAACGGCGCGCCGGTCGAGCTCGACACGATCGGCAACTCGCGCCAGGCGATGGGCCTGTTCGGCGCGGGCTTCGTCGAGATGCTGACGCGCCAGATCACCGCCGACCTGCAGGCGATCCGCGACGGCATCGCGCCGGGCGAGTCGGACCGCCTGGTGTCGAAGGGCATCCGCTACGGCGTGCTGCGCCGCGACGCCGCGGGCAACTGGGACACCTCGCTGGTCGAGGGCCTCTCCGCGCCGAGCCTGGCGACGACCGGTCCGAACGACCCGCCCAGCCTGATCATCCGCCCGTTCCACCAGGCGTCCGCCGTGGTGTCGATCCGCGAGTTCGCGAACGGCGCGATGAACCACCACATGGGCATCCAGACGTCGGAGCGCTTCGGCTTCGGCGCGGACCCCGACCAGGACGGGTTCACCGACGAGCTGGGCGTGGCGGACGTGTCCGCGCTGGTCTCGTTCGTGGCGAGCATGAACGTACCCGGCCGCGTGATCCCCGACGACCCGACGCGCCGCGACGCGATCCGCGCGGGCGAGGAGACCTTCGCGGAGATCGGCTGCGCGGACTGCCACATCCCGAGCCTGCCGCTGGACGACAACGGCTGGCGCTTCAGCGAGCCGAACCCCTTCAACCCGCCCGGCAACCTGCGCCCGGAGGACGCCTACGTCGCGGCGCACGGCACGCTCGGCGTGGACCTGACCGACGACGCGCTGCCCGGCGCGCGGCCGAAGCCGCAGAACGGCGTGGTGCACGTGAACGTCTTCACCGACTTCAAGCTGCACGACATCACGAACGGCCCCGGCGACCCGAACGTCGAGCCGCTCGACATGAACGAGGCGCCCGGCAGCCCCGAGTTCTTCGCGGGCAACTCGCGCTTCCTGACCGGCAAGCTGTGGGGCGTCGCCGACCAGATGCCGTACTACCACCACGGGCGCTACACGACGATGCGCCAGGCGGTCGACGCGCACGCCGGCGAGGCGTCGGACGTGATGGTGCAGTGGAACGCGCTGACCGAGGGCGAGCGCCTGGAGGTCATCGAGTTCCTGAAGTCGCTGCGCATCCTGCCCGAGGAGTCGCGCAGCCTGGTCGTCGACGAGCGCGGCCGCCGCGTCGACTGGCCGGCCTTCCCGGAGTAGGCGCGCGGGGGCGAGGCCCCGGCCCGATCGACGAGCCCGAACGACGAGGAGGAGCGCCGCGGGGCGCTCCTCCTCGTCGATCGGCGCCGGGAATTCGCGCGCGGCGCCGGACTTCCCTGCGCCCGGCGGTGCCCGCCGGTCGATGCAGGCCGGATGAGCCGGCGGTCACGGAGGGCGGAGGAGCGGGCGGCGCGCGTCGCCGAGGATCGCGCGGCGCGCCTCGCCGCGTCGCCCGAGGACACCCGACCGCCGGTCGCCGAGGGCCGGCAGGCGGGCGACGCCGACCACGCGCGGCTCGACGCCGCCGAGCGCGAGCGTCGCCCCTCGCTCGTGCGGGACGGCGTGGTGCTGTTCGTCGCGGTCGAGCTCCTGCTGTCCGGCCCGCACCCGCTGCGCCTGGCGGTCGCCGCGCTCGCCGGCGCGCTGCTCGGCGCGGCGTGGATCCCGCTGGTCGGCCGCGGCCTGGGCCTGCAGCTGCTCGCGCCGCTGACCGCCGCGCCGGTCTTCATCGGCGCGCGCCTGGTGACGGCGGGCGGCGAGCCCTCCGTCGACCTCGGCACGATCTGCGGCGTGCTCGTGCTGTGCGCGATCGCGGCGTGGATCGGCTTCGATCGCGACGAGGCCCTCCACGGCGTGTGAGGGCGCCGCGCGCCGTGAAGCGCCCGCGAAGGGCGCCGCGCGGGCCCGCCGCGACGCGACCTCGGCGGGCGAGACCGACGCGCTCGCTTGCTACACTCTCCGGCTCGCGAGTCCCCCGACCGACGACACGACACATGGCGATCTTCAAGGCCTACGACATCCGCGGCCTCTACCCGCAGGAACTCGACACCGACACCGCGCGGAAGATCGGGCACGCGTTCACGCGCCTCCTGGACGCGAAGCGCCTGCTCGTGGGGCGCGACATGCGCGTGCACTCGCCCGAGGTCGCGGACGCGGTGATCGACGGCATGCGCGACGCCGGCGCCGAGGTGCTCGACATCGGACTCGCGTCGACGCCGATGGTCTACTACGCGATCGGCTCGCACCAGGTGGACGGCGGCCTCGTCGTCACGGCCAGCCACAACCCGGGCGAGTACAACGGCATGAAGCTGTGCGGGAAGGGCGCGACGCCGATCTCCCGCGCGAACGGCATCGCCGACCTCGAGCGCATGTGCGCCGAGCCCTACCCGGGCGTCACCGGCACCCGCGGCGCGCGCAAGGAGCTGGACCTGCTGGCGGCCTACGCCGACCACGTCGCCTCCTTCTGCAAGATGGACCGCCCCGTGCGCATCGCGATCGACGCGGCGAACGGCATGGCCGGCTACACGCTGCCCGCGATCCTGGAGCGCCTGCCGCTCGTCGAGGCGAAGACCATGCTGATGGAGCCCGACGGCACCTTCCCGGCGCACGAGGCGAACCCGATCAAGGAGGAGAACCTCGACCCGGTGCGCCTCCTGGTGAAGAAGAGCGTCGCGCAGCTCGGCGTGGGCTTCGACGGCGACGCGGACCGCTGTTGCTTCGTGGACGAGACCGGGCAGACCGTCTCGGCGGACCTGATGACCGCGCTGCTCGCGCGCCAGTTCCTGCGCGTGAAGCCGAAGTCGACGATCGTCTACGACCTGCGCTCGTCGTGGGTCGTCAAGGAGGAGATCGAGCGCGCCGGCGGCGTGCCCGTGCGCGACCGCGTCGGCCACTCCTTCATCAAGGCCACGATGCGCGAGAAGGACGCCGTCTTCGCGGGCGAGCTGTCCGGGCACTTCTACTTCGGCGACAACTTCACGACGGACTCCGGCGTGCTGGCGATGGTGTCGGCGCTCAACCTGCTGGGCTCCGACGCCGCGGGCGGCAAGACGCTGTCGCAACTCGCGACGGACCTGCGCCGCTACCACGCGACGGGCGAGGTGAACTTCCGCGTCGAGGACAAGGACGGCGCGATCGCCGCCCTGAAACAGACGTACGCCGACGGCCGCCAGGACGAGCTGGACGGCATCACCGTGGAGTACGGCGACCTCGCGTCGGGCGAGTGGTGGTGGTTCAACGTGCGTCCGTCGAACACCGAGCCCTTCCTGCGCCTGAACCTCGAGGCCGCGACGGCCGAGCTGCGCGACGCGAAGCGCGCCGAGCTGGTCGCGATGCTGGGAGAACCCGCCGAATGAGCGCGCGCGTCCCGACCTCGGTCGCGGCGCTCCTGGCGATCCTCGCCGCGCTCGGCGCGCCCGCCTGCGACGGCGGCGGCGCGTCCGGCGCGCGCGGAGCCCAGGCGGCGCCCAGCCGGGTGACGATCGTCGGCACCTGCCTGCGCGCCGCGACCGGCGAGCCGCTGGAGGGCGTCACCGTGACCGGCCCCGGCGGCGTGCGCGCGCGCAGCGGCCCTCGCGGCGAGTTCGAGCTGACCGGCCTCGCGCGCGGGACCGCCGGCGAGCTGCGCGCCGAGTTCGACGGCGGCCTGTTCGCCACCGTGCCCCTGCGCCCGCTCGAGGACGACCGCCTGGTGGTCGTGTTGCACCTGCGCAGGCCGTGACCCGCCCGGCCTCGCGCCCGGCCGGCGTCCGCGGTTCCGGTCCGCCGGACCGAGGGCCCGCCGGAAACGCCCCCGAGCGGCCCCGAAGCGGTCCAGCCGCGCCGGTCCGCTGCCGATAGTCCAGGAGTCCCTCCGCCCGCCATGTCCTTCCCGCGCCTCCTCCTCGCCGCGCTCTGCGCGCTGGTCCCCGTCGCCGTCGCGCCGGCGCAGATCCGTCGCGCCGCCGCCGAGGCGCCGCCGCTGCCGCCCGAGCCGACGCCCTGGGCCGAGCTGCTGACCCGCGACGCGCGCGTCGCGTTCAAGCAGCCGCCGCTCGACGCCCAGCGCGAGCTGACCGAGGGCCTGCTGGACGCGGACGCGCGCGCGCTGGCGCTGTTCGCGCTGGGGGCCGCCGAGGAGCTGTCCGAGTGGCCGCGCCTGTTCTCCTCCGCCGCCGAGGGCGAGGAAGCGCAACGCCGCGCCGCGATCCTGGGCATGGGGGAGCTGGCGCTCGGCGTCGAGGACCCGCTGAAGGAGATCGCGTCCGCGGGCGAGGAGCCCTACGCGTCGGACGCGCTGCTGGCGCTGGCGCGCACCGGCCGCATCAGCGCGCGGCGCTTCGTCGAGGACGTGGCCGCGAACCCGGGGCCGCAGTCGGAAGCCGCCGCGGCGGCGCTGCACTTCGCGATCGACCCGGGCGCCGCGAGCGAGTCGCCGTCGGCGCGGCACCTGCTGGAGCTGCGCTGGCGGTCCGCGACGCGCTACGGGACGATCGACGGGCAGACGTACGAGGTCCACCTGCTGCGCGAGCTGTACGAGGACGAGGACTTCCTCGACCAGCTCGTGCTGCGCTTCGCCGCCGAGCTGCCGGACCCGGGCGTCAAGGACCACCTGATCGGCGCGCTCACCTCGCAGGGCGGTCGCGGCGCGGTGCGCGCGTGCGTGCGCGCGATGCCGAAGCAGCTCTCGGACCTGATGGACCACGAGCTGTGGACGCCGGCGAACGACGACGAGTGGGACGCGCTGCTGCGCGAGCTCGAGTACGGCGAGGTCGGCCTGGTCGGCGCGTACAACCTGATCAAGCACGCGGCCGAGGGCGCGCCGCAACAGGCGCGCGCGTTGCGCCTGCTCGCGATGGTGCGCGACCCCGACGCGGCGGCGACGATCGTCGACCGCTTCGGCGAGTTCGAGGGCGAGGACCGCGTCATCCTGCTGTCCGGCCTGGCGCACATCGACGACGCGCAGGTGATCGACTTCCTGCGCGGGCTGTCGAACGACGCCGACCCGCGGGTGGTCGCGCAGGCGCTGGCCGGGCGCGCGCGCGGCCGCGACCCCGAGGCCCGCGAGGAGCTGCGGCGCGTGCTGTACGACCTCGAGGCCGAGGGCTGGCGCACGCAGCTCGAGATGACCTGTCACCACGCGGACGACCCCGAGATCCAGGTGATGCTGGAGACGGTGATGCCGCGCCTGGACGGCCGCGAGGAAGTGCTCGTGGCGACCGTGCTCAGCCTGCAGGGGCGCATCGGCGCGCGCATCGTCCTGCGCGAGGCGGTCGAGGACGGCTTGCCGCGCGGCGTGCTCGGCGGCCTGGCGGCGCGCGCGATGGGGCGCCGGCCGAACTCGGAGGACATCGCCGTGATCCGGCGCATGTTCCCGCTGGAGGACCGCCGCGAGGAGAACCTGGAGCTGTCGCTGGCGCTGTTGCGCCGCAAGGACCGCGCGCTGAACAGCGTCCTGTCCGCCGCGCTCTGGAAGGGCCCGTTCGACCGCAGCGTGCTGGCCGCGCGCCTCGTGGTGCACGTCGGGAACTGGCTGGGCCTGAAGGGCGAGCTGGACAACGTGCCGCGCCGCGCGCGCTCGGTCGACCTGCGTCGCGTGGGCTTCGCCTGCGGCGAGTGGGGCGGGTATCCGGTCCTCGAGTGGCTCGAGGAGAACCGCCGGCACGGGAGCGCCGACCCCGTGTTGCAAGGCGCGCTGCTCGGCCTGTTGAGCACCCGCACCCGGTGAGCCCGCTCGACGTCGACCTCGCGGGGGACCTGGGCTGGCGCCCGAGCGGCGTCGTCTCGCTGCTGACGGACTTCGGCCTGGAGGACGCCTACGTCGGCGTCATGAAGGGCGTGCTGCACGCGCACGCCGACGGCTTGCGCGTCGTCGACCTGACGCACGGCGTCGCGCCGCAGCAGGTCCTGCAGGCGTCGTGGTTCCTCGCGCACGCGTGGCGCCGCTTCCCCGACGGGACGGTGCACGTCGCGGTGGTCGACCCCGGCGTCGGCAGCGACCGGCGCATCCTCGTCGCCGAGGACGGCGGGCATGCGTTCCTCGCGCCGGACAACGGCCTGCTCGGACCGGTGCTGTCGGAGGACGCGCGCGTGTTCGCGCTCGACGTCGACCGCTTCGCGCTGGAGGGCGCGTCGCGCACCTTCCACGGCCGCGACGTGTTCTCGCCCGCCGCCGCGGCGCTGGCGGGCGGCA
>JAUHYB010000519.1 GCA_030426745.1 bacterium | reverse complement strand
GAACGAGAGGCCCATACCCGGGGCCGGTGCAGTCCCGACGGCCGTCCGGGTCTCCTGGCTCGCCGCGCATCGCTCGTCCTCCCGACCTTCCCGGGAGGGTCTCCCAGTGGTCCGGCCCCGCGGGGCCCCGGCGGACGAGCGCGCGGCTCACAGTGGCGGGTCCGCGCAGGCATCGCACCTGACTTCCCCGACACGGCCGTCTACGCCGCGCACTCTATGTCCAGGTTCATGCCTGGTCAATCGGCCAGGCGCGTCTTTCCGCGCCCGACGTGGTCAGCGGACGGTGGGTCCCGGCCCCTCGTCCCCGGGCGCGGCGTCCGCCGGCGCGGCGCGGCGCGGCGGCGCCTCGTCCAGGAAGTGCTGGAAGCGCTGGGCGGCGGGCGGGTCCATCATCACCGGCGCCCGGCTGGAGACCAGCTCGAGCAGCGCGCCGCTGTAGGTGTCCTTCAGCGCGCGCGACGTCCACTCGGGCGCCAGGTAGGAGGTGCCGACGAGCGCGCTCGTGAACAGGAGCAGCGCCGTGGCGACCCCCGCGACCAGCCCGCCGACCCGGTCCATCAGGCCCAGCTGCATCGCTTCCAGGCTCTTCTTGCCGAGCCGTCCGAGGAGCGCGGCGATCGCGAGACCGGCGACGAACAGGACGAGCCACGCGATGCCCTGGGCGACGCTGGGGTCGAGGTCGACGAGCGACTCGAGCTTCGGGCCCAGCTTCGGCGAGACCGCGCGCGCGATGATCACGGCCGCCGCGAGGCCGGCGAGCCGCATCACCTGCCACCACAGGCCGCGCCAGATCCCCAGCAGCGCCAGGAGGCCGATCAGTCCCAGGCCGACCTGGTCGACGGTGGCGAGCCCGGAGCTCGCCGCCGGGGCGGCTTCGGGGTCCTGGAGGAGCGCGAGGATGGCGTGCATGGTGGTCTCCGTTGGGTCGGTGGACCGCGGATTGTAGGGAGCGGGGTGCGGCCGAGGGAACGCCGACGCGGTGTCTCTCGCGCAGGCCTCCCGCCGCGGGACGCGCCGACGGTCGCGCTCCCCGCGAGATCCGGCGCCGCGCCGCCGTGCCACGACGCGCTCCGAGCCGTACAATGCGGGGCGCGGCGCGGGGCACCGAAACCTCCGCGGACGCTCTCCGACCCATGACGATCGACCCCGAACGACTCGAGCGCGGCCTGCGGTTCTTCGCGGACGCCGTGCAGACGGACCCCGAGCTCCTCGCCGAGTTCGAGGCCAGCCGCGCCGACTTCCTCGCCGAAGGCCAATCCGCCGACCCCGACGAGGCGCTGCGCGCGGCGCGGCGCCACCTGGAGTGGTTCCTGTTCGAGCGCGAGAGCGCGCAGCTGGGCGGCCTGCCGGTGCAGGAGCTGTTGCCGGCCTGGCGCGAGCGCGCGTCCGCCGAGGCGCCCGAGCTGCTCGAGCGCGAGGAAGCCTGGCTCGCGACGCACGCCGGCATCTTCGAGGTCAGCTCCGTCGACGAGGGCGTCGGCGCGTGGCTGCACGACCTGGCGGGCCTCGGCGAGTTCGCGATCGGCGACGAGACCGGGTCGCGCGTCTACCGCGCGGGAGACCTGATCGTCGGCCGGCTGTACCCGACGGACGAGGTGCGCTTCACGCTCTCGCCGGTCGCCGGCTTCTACCGCAACGACTCGCTGCGCGACGCGCTACGCCGTGACTTGCAGCGCCAGCGCGACGCGCGCGACCGCCGCGTGTTGCGCCTGTCGCAGCTCGAGCTCGAGCGCATGTTCTGGGCGCCGCAAGCGGGCGGCGCGCCGACGGATCCGGTGGGGGACGCGCGCCGCTTCCTGACCGCCGGCGGCCTGGACGGCCGCACGATCGAGGGCATCTTCGCGCGCCTGTCCGGCGTGCCGTTCGATCCCGACGCGGTCGTGCACGGCGGCGACGACGTGCTCGGCGAGGTGCTGGACGCGCTCGCGTTCGACACGCAGCTCGACCTGGACGCCGCGCGGCGCTTGCTGTTGCACGCGTGGGCGTCGCTCGCCGCGCCGCGCCCGGCGGCGGACGCCCCGGCGGGGGACGCGAAGGGCGCCGGCGAAGCGGACGTGCGCGCCGCGATGGCCGAGTTCGACGCGGACCGCGCGCGCGGCCTGGGCGTCGAGGAGTCCTTCGCGGAGCTCGAGCGGCGACTGGGCCTCGACGACCTCGGGGACGACGAGGACGACGCGCCGGCCCCGGACTTCCCGGGCGCGGTCGCGGCGGTCGTCGAGGAGTTCCTGTGGGAGCGCGCCGCGAGCGGCGAGGCCGAGCCGGAGCGCGCGTCGGACCTGTTGCGCTTGCTCGGGCGCTACGGCGAGTCGGTCGGCGTGTTCGAGAACCTCGGCGGGCGCGACTTGCTCGTGTTCGCGAGCTGGTGGGTCCTGGAGCACGGCGACTT
>JAUHYB010000518.1 GCA_030426745.1 bacterium | reverse complement strand
GGCGCGCCGGTCTGGACCGAAGCCGGCTTCACGGTGATCGAGGGCGGCGACGCGTTCACCTTCGCCCCCGAGCTGGACCTGTTCGTCGCCGGTCGCTTGCGGCCCGCGGTCGAGGACGCGCTGGCCGACTGGGGTCGGCGCGAGGGCGCGACGCTGTCCATCGAGTGGGGCGCGGACCACGAGATCGCGCCGCGCGCGAAGGACGAGCGACCCCACGGCCTGCTGCTGTTCGACGACCGCGCGCTCGACTACGCGGGCGAGGCCTACCGGGACCACGAGTGGATCTCGAGCGACCCGCTGGTGCTGGTCGTCTACGGCATGAACCCCGAGGGCGTCGTGCGCCTCGAGGACCTGGCGCTGGAGCACCTGCGCGTCGGCGTGCTCGACCGCGAATCGGGCGAGCTGGGCCGCCTGGCGTGGGAGGCGCTGGAGCGCGTCGGCGTCGACGCGGCGTTGCGCGGGTCGGACCGCCTGACGACGGGCGACGACAGCGCCGCGCTCTCGCTGGCCGTGCAGCGCAAGGAGCTGGACGTCGCCGTCCTGCACGGCACGCTCGCCGGTCCGCCGACGATGCGCAGCGACGTGATCCAGCTCGAGCAGCCGGCGTCGGAGCTGCACCAGTGCTTCGCGCTGCGCGACGAGCAGGAGCACCCCGAGCTCGCCCAGCGGATGCGCGACGGCCTGCGCAACGAGGTGACGAACGAGCACTTCTTCCACCTGGGCTACCGCTGGCGGCCGCGGGGCGGCGCGGCGGAGCGGTGATCGCGCGCGCGACGCTCGCGGCGCTGTTCCTCGCCGCCGCTGCGGCGAGCGCCGTCGGCGCGGCGCGGGTCTCCATCGCCTCCTTCGACCCCGTCGCCTCCCTCTCCGCCGTCCGCCAGGGCGGCGCCGCGGACGCGCCCGACCACGAACCGGACGTCGCCGCGCTGCTGGACGGCGTGAACTCGATCGCGTCGCCGGGCGTCCCCGGACCGCTGGCCGTCACCGGCGAGGACGCGTTCGTCGTCTGGACGGCGCGCGACGGCGTCGGCGCGTACGTGCCCCTGGCCGCCGCCGCGCGCCACGGTCGCGGGAAGCTCGTCGCGCTCGGCCACACCGGCTACTTCGAGGAGGGCGCGCTCGCGACCGGCGACACCGCGCGCTTCGTCGCGAACGCGGCGCGCTGGGTCGGCGGCTTCGAGCCGCGCGTCGCGTGCTGGCGCCGCCCCGCGCTGGCGGACGCGCTGCGCGACGCGGACGTGCGCGCGACCTTGTTGCGCCGGCGCGACTGGACGACCGACCTGGCGCGCTACGACGTCGTGTGCCTGGATCCGTCGCCGCTGGACGCGGGCGAGGTCGAACAGCTGCGCGCGTGGGTCGCGGACGGCGGCGGGCTCGTGCTGGTCGGGCTCGGCTGGGGTTGGAGCCAGCGGAACCCCGGGCGCGAGCTGTCGCGCGACCACCCCGGGAACCGCCTGGTCGCGCCGCTGGGCGTCGCGTGGGCGGACGGCACCGTCGCGGAGGTCGACGGCGCGCCGCCGAGCGCCGCGCGGCGCCGGGGCGCGGACGCGGGCGCGACCTTGCGCGCGCTCGCGAGCGACCCGCGCGGGCCCGCTCCCACCGCGAACGGCGGCCTCTCCGTCGCCGACGGCGCGATCCTGTCCGCGGCGGCGCGCGCGGTGCCGGCGGACGACGCGCGCTTCCTGCCGGCGCTCGAGGCGTGGCTCGCGGGCGCCGACACCCGGCCGCCCACGCGCGACGCGCCGCTCGACGCGGACGACGTCGCCGACCGGCTCGCGCTGGTCGTGCAGCACCGCCGCGCGGGCTCGCGCGCGCCCGAGGACGTCGCCGCGTCCCCCACGGCCGCGGACTTCCCCGGCGCCGTCCCCGGGTCGGCGGCCCGTCGGCCCGGCGCGCGCGTCGCGGTCGTCGGCGTGTCGGGCGAGCGCGTCACCACCGGCCTCTACGCGCCCCCCGGCGAGGTCGTCGCGCTGCGCGTGCCCGAGCCGTTGCGCGACGCGGGGTTGCGCGTGCGCGTCGGCGCGCACTCCGACCGCCTGTGGCACCGGCCGGCGTGGGAGCGCCACCCGGAGATCAGCGCGACGTGGGCGCTCGACGCGGCCGAGGTGCGCGTCGCGTCGCCGCACGGCGGCACGCTGTACCTGGAGCTCGCGCGCGACGCCGACGGTTCGCACGAGGTGCGCGTCGACGGCTGCGTGACGGCGCCGCGCTACGACCTGGGCCGCACGACCGCGGACGAGTGGCGCGTGTTGCGTCGCGCGCCCGCGCCGTGGGCGGAGCTGGGGTCGCGCCACGTGCGGCTCAGCGTCCCCAGCGAGTTCGTGCGCGGCATCGACGACCCCGCCCCGCTGCTGGAGCTGTGGGACCGCGTGATCGAGGCCTGCGC
>JAUHYB010000517.1 GCA_030426745.1 bacterium | reverse complement strand
CCGCGCTCGGCTCCGTGATCGACTCCGTGCACCAGGTGCCGCACGGTCGTGTCGGCGAAGGTCGCGTGCTTGCCGAAGGCCGCGCGCAAGCCGTCGAGCACGCCGTCGATCGCGGGCGGCGCGAGGACCTCGAGCGGCGGCGACGGCACGGTCGGGTTGCGCCGCGCGAAGGCCAGCGCCGCGAGGTCCGCGCAGTGGTCCACGTGGAAGTGCGTGATCACGACGCGTCGCACGTCGACGAGCGCGATGCCCGCGGCGTCGAGCGCGCGCACCGTCCCCGGCCCGCAGTCGAACAGCGTGACGCCGTCCAGCGCCGCGAGACGCAACGCGTGCCCCGACGGCCCGAAGCCCGCGCGCGGCAAGGCGCTGCCGGCGCCGATCACGGTCCAGGAGTCACCGCGCGCGCGGTCGTCGTGGGTCGGCGACGCGCTCACGCGCGGTCCTTCCGCTCGCTCACGCGTCGTCGCCGTACCCGTCCGGCCGCGCGCGGAGGAACCGCCACGCGTCGCCGACGATGTCCCGGATGCCCGCGCGCGCCGGCGTCCAGCCGAGCAGGTCCTTCGCGCGCGTGCCGCCGCTGACGAGCTCCGGCGGGTCGCCGGCGCGGCGCCCCTCGACGGTCGCGGGGATCGCGTGGCCGGTGACCTCGCGCGCGGTCTCGATGACCTCCTTGACCGAGAAGCCGGTGCCGGTGCCCAGGTTGCAGCGGATCGCGTCCGCGCCCTCCTCGAGCTTCGACAGCGCCAGGCGGTGCGCCGACGCCAGGTCCTCGACGTGGATGTAGTCGCGGATGCACGTGCCGTCCGGCGTGGGGTAGTCGTCGCCGAAGATCTTGATCTCCGCGCGCTTGCCCAGCGCGACCTGCAGCACGAGCGGGATCAGGTGGGTCTCGGGGTCGTGGTCCTCGCCGATGTCGCCGGCTTGCGACGCGCCGGCCGCGTTGAAGTAGCGCAGCGCGGCGAAGCGCAAGCCGTAGGCCCGCGCGTAGTCCTCGATCATGTGCTCCATGTGCAGCTTGGTGCGGCCGTAGGGCGAGATCGGGTTCTGCGGGTGGTCCTCGGTCAGCGGGACCTCGATCGGGTCGCCGTAGGTCGCGCAGGTGCTGGAGAAGACGATCGCGTCGCAGTCGTGCGCGCGCATCGCTTCCAGCAGGCACCAGGTGTGGTGCACGTTGTTCTCGTAGTACTTCGACGGGTCGGTGACCGACTCGCCGACGTAGCACTTCGCGGCGAAGTGGATCACCGCGCGCGGGCGGTGCTCGGCGAACACGCGGTCCAGGGCCGCGCGGTCGCCCAGGTTCACGACCTCGAGCGGCGCGTCGATCGACGCGCGGTGTCCGGTGGAGAGGTCGTCCACCACGACGACCGGTTCCCCGTGCTGCTGCAGGTGCCGCACGGCGTGGCTGCCGATGTAGCCCGCGCCGCCGGCGACGAGGATCGGGCGCTTCGCGTCTTCACTCATGCCGCCGAAGATAGCGGCGCGCGCGTGAAGATCACGCCAGGTCGCGCCAGAAGCCGGGCCAGGACTTCGCGACGCAGCCGGGGTTCGACGCGCGGAGGTCCTCGCGCTCGAGGCCGAGGAGCGCGAAGGCGAAGGCCATGCGGTGGTCGCCGCGGGGGTCCAGCACGAGCGGACCGCGGGTGCGCGCGCCGGGCGCGACGGTCAGCCAGTCGTCGCCGGCGGCGACGCGGCACCCCACCGCTTCCAGCGCCTCGGCCAGGACCTGCAGCCGCCGGCTCTCCTTGCCGTCGAGGGTGCCCAGGCCGTCCAGGCGGCTCGCGGCGCCCAGGCGCAGCGCGGCGACGCCGGCGACCGCCGCGAGCACGGGCGCGAGGTCCGGCTCGCCGGCGAGGTCCAGGTCCGCGCCGCGGGTCGGCGCGCCGGCGGCGACGAGCGCGTCGGCCTCGGCGCGCGCGTCGCAGCCGAAGGCCGCGAGGTGTTCGGTGATCCGCACGTCGCCCTGCGGCGACCCGGCGCCGAGCCCGGGGATCCGGACCGCGCCGCCGGACAGGCAGCCGGCCGCGAGCGCGACCGCGGCGGCGCTGGCGTCGGGTTCGACGACGACCTCCTCCGCGGGAGCGCGCAAGGGACCGCGCACCTCGAAGACCTCGTCGTCACCGTCGCGTCGGTCGGTGACGCGCGCGCCGAAGCGCTCGAGCACGCCGCGCGTGATCGCGAGGTACGGGCGGCTGGGCAGGTCCCCCACGACGCGCAGGCGCCGCGCGGGTCCGGCGTGCGCGGCGAGGGCCGTCAAGAGGGCGCTCGCCTCCTGGCTGGAGTCCGCGCGGGACAGCACGACCTCGTCGGGCGGCGCGGCGGCGCGCACGGCCAGCGGCCAGCCGCGGCGCGCGGGGTCCTCGTGCAGCAGCTCCACGCCGACGCCCGC
>JAUHYB010000516.1 GCA_030426745.1 bacterium | reverse complement strand
GCGTTCGGGTCGACGCCGTCGAAGACCGAGCTGCGGACGCCCCACAGGGCGTGCTCGATGATCGACTCGGAGATCGACTGGCGCGTGCGGTACTGGCCGTTGTAGTTCACCCAGTTGGGCTGCGCGCCCAGGATGCCCATGCAGTCGGACTGGCCGCGCTCGAAGACGTCGAGCAGGTCCAGGAACCACGGGCGCATGTCGGCGCGCTTGTCCGGCGTCGCCAACGCGTACTGCGTCACGACGGCGTCGATCATCCAGCCCTCGGAGCGGTTCACGCGGAAGCCTTGCCCGGGGTACTCGTCGACGAACTTGATGTCGTTGCGCATGCCGGTCAGCACCGCGTTGCCCGCGTTGTCCTGCGGGTAGGGGTGGTACGACATGCGGGACAGCTCGCCCTGCAACGCCAGGTCGTCCTTCGCGATGGCGTCGTTGCCGAGCCACGCGAGCGTCTTCGGGATGCGCGTGTAGCGGACGAGGTGCTCCGAGTCCATGAAGTCGAAGTCCTCGAGCGCCTCCTTGTAGGAGGGCGTGCGGCCCTGCGCGGCGACGGCCTGGCGCTGGAACTCGGGCGAGGACCCGAAGCCGAAGGGGTCCGCCTCGCCGAGCATCGGGCGGATCCACATCCACGCCTGCAGCACCGGGCCGTTCGGTCCGGCGACGGTCCAGTCCTCCGCGGACGTCGGTTCGCCGTCCTTGTTCCACAGCGCCGTCGGGTGGCGGTCGCCGGTCGTGCGGTGCCACAGCTGGTTGCGGCGGTACCCGTCGGCCGACGCGGCCCAGGCGATGCGCACGCCCTCGTACAGGTGGATGCCCTGGCCGCCGTGCACGCCGCCGTACTGCGAACCGCGCGGGTGCGCCCAGCCCAGCGTCGGGAACTCGATCGGGTAGGGGCCGGCCGCGCCGTCGCGCAGGCTGGCGACCTCGGTGTTCAGCGTGCCGAGGTGGCTGTCGCGCAGGTCCTCGGGGTCCAGCAGCGTCAGGTGCGGCAGCGGCGTGTTCTGGGCGAAGTAGCGCGCGCTCGCCGGGTTCCACCACGAGAGGTAGGGCTCGCCGCTCGCGTTCTCGCCGGGGCGGCAGAACGCGAGGTTCCTCTCCTCGAGGCACTGGCGCGCCGCGGACTCCGCGCCCGGGCGGCACAGCACCATGCGGCGGTGGAACTGCGCCTGCGCCGGCATGTAGTGCATGTCGCCGTTCGCGATCGGCGCGACGATCGGCCAGATCGTGAACCCGTCCTCGTCGTACGGCTCGCCGAAGTACGGGTTGTCGAAGGACGTCAACAGGGTCCAGCCCTGCGGCAGCGCGAGCTCCAGCGACTCGAAGTAGACGTCGCCCAGCGGGTCGTCGCGGTCGTCGGCGGCGTCCTGGCCGCTGGCGCCGTTGTTCACGCGCAGGTCGAGGCTGATGAACTGCTCGTCCTTCCACGTCGTGAAGTAGGCGTGCACGCCCATCATGTGCGGCAGCGTGCCGCCGTTTCCGCCCACGGGCGAGTTCGGCACCATCGTCTCGTAGGTGCGCACCTGGCGCGCGACCTCGCCGTCGCGCAGCACGCGCTCGCGCGGGGTGCCGAAGTCGTTGGCGAGGTTGGCCGAGTAGCGGTGGCCGAACACGTCGCGCGTGCGGATGCGGAAGGCGTTCGGCGTCGACATCAAGCCGGCGACGACGGGCAGCGGGATCAGGTCGGGGCCGGTGGGGTGCGGCGCGTACTGCACCGAGTACTGCACGCGCTGGCCCGCGGACACGCCGGGCGGGCGCTCGACGCGCGCCAGCAGCTCGACGACGTCCGCGCCGTCGGCGTCGTTCGCGTAGCGACCGACGACCTCGACCTGCGCCGGCGCCTGGCGGCCGATCGAGTCGACGACGACGAAAGGCGACGTTAGGCCGGCGCCGGTGTACTGGCCCGGTTGCAGCGGCAGCGTCGCGCGCAGCACGAACGGCGACGCGGCGGGGGCGGCCAGCTCGAGGCGCGCGACCTCCGCGCCGGCCTCGTAGTCGGTGTACTCGGGCGTGATCACGGGACCGATCACGGTCGTCGCGTCCTCCGAGGTCTCCTGGATCGGCGTGCACGCCGCGGCGACGGTGCACAGCGCCAGGACTCGTAGTCCGCGTGCGACGAAGGTGGCTCGGCGACGGTCCCGGCGCGCGCGTTCCGCTACGACGCGCACCGACCGCTCCGCCGGGGCGAAGTGGGGCTCCATGTCTCTCTGCTTCCGCGCGGCCCGGACCCGCCCTTTGCGTGGTTCCCGCCGCGGGGTGGATGTCGGCGGGCGGTCGGGGGCCGGTGGAGCCCAAATGGAACTTCCCTCGGAAAGCCCGTTCGGCGGCGGTGAAAGCGCAGAGATGGGGCCCTGGTGGGGCCGGGAGGGGCGGCCCGGCGCGCGGCGGCGCGCG
>JAUHYB010000515.1 GCA_030426745.1 bacterium | reverse complement strand
GCAGGCTGAGGTGCGACCCGCGCACCTCGACCTCGAGCAGGTCGCCGATGTCCACGCGACGGACGAGCCGCACCTGCGTGCCGGGCAAGAGGCCCAGCTCCATCAGGCGGCGGCGGAAGGAGCGCTCGCCGCCGATCTCGAGGAGGGCGGCGCGCTCACCGGGGGGGAGGTCGGTCAGGCGGGACATGGTGGTTGAGACTGAATCTCAAGAAGGATACGGCCGCGGGCCGGGGCGTCAAGGGGATCCGGGCGGTCTCGGGGGTGTCGAGGGCAGTTCGCCGGGCGGCGCGGACCGGCGGTGGGGCGGATGGGAGGGCCGATGGGCGGCCCGGGTCCGACCGGGATCGGCGCGCCGCGGCCCGCCGGCGGTCGGCGGCGGCGACCCCCGGCTTGGGCCGCCGACGGGCGGTGGATAGGATCGCCCCGCGCGGCCGACCACCCCCTCGTCCCCGGCCGCTGGAGACACCCCGTGACGAACGCGAAACGAGCTGCCGGCCGACGGGCCGCGGACCTGGTCGAGGACGGCATGGCCGTCGGCCTGGGGACCGGATCGACGGTCTTCTTCACCCTCGAGCGCCTGGCCGAGCGCGTGCGCGACGAAGGCTTGCACGTGCGCGGCGTGCCGACGTCGATCGACACCGAGACGAAGGCGCGCGAGTTCGGCATCCCGCTGGCGACGCTGGAGGAGGTCGAGCGCCTGGCCGTCACGATCGACGGCGCCGACGAGATCGACGGCGACTACCAGATGATCAAGGGCGGCGGCGGCGCGCTGTTGCGCGAGAAGGTCGTCGCGTCGATCTCGGACCGCGTCGTGACCGTGGTCGGTCGCGACAAGGTGGTCGAGCGCCTCGGCACGACGTTCCTGTTGCCGGTGGAGGTCGTGCCCTTCGCGCGCGCGGTGGTCGCCCGCGCGATCGAGGCCGCGGGCGGCGCGCCCAACGTGCGCCTGACCGGGCCGGACGCGCCCTTCGTGACGGACAACGGGAACCAGATCCTCGACTGCAAGTTCGAAGGCGGGATCGCGGACGCGCGCGCGCTGGCGGAGGTGCTGTCGCGCCAGCCGGGCGCGGTCGAGCACGGCCTGTTCATCGACCTCGCGACGGACGTCGTGGTCGGCGACGACGCGGGCGGCGCGGAGCTGCGCTCCAAGGCCTGAACCGCGGCGCGCGGAGGAGCGCGGCGCCGCGCAGGACCTCCCCGAACAGCAGCCGACCCCGCACGCGCGAGCAGCGCGTGCGGGGTCGGCTCCTGTCGCGGAGGAACGAGCGTCGTCCCTACAGCGAGCGGATGAACGCCAGGATCGCCTCGACGTCCGAGTCTTCCTGGCCGGCCGGCGTCTGCAGCGTCTGCTGGACCTTCGACACGCCGGGGACGAACTGCTGGTGGCCGCGGACGTCGTGGACGTCGTTGAACAGCTTGTTCAGGCCGGGGCGCGAGGTGGCCAGACCGTAGGGCGCGTCGCCGTAGACCGGGTCGATCGACTGCACGATCGGGTCGACGAGCGCGCGCAGCGAGAAGGCCGCGTGGTCGTGGAAGTACGGACCGCTCGTGTAGACGCCCAGCTTGGTCGGGATCGAGAACATCGTTTGCTGGCGCGTGAAGAGCCGCATCGGGTTGTTCTGATCGCAGTTCGGGTCGGTCTGCGGGTCGCAGGGACACAGGTAGCTGTTCGGATCGTCGCGGCGGAAGTCGTCCGCGGTGTCCGGGTTCATGACGGCGTACGTCTCGGTGTCGTCGAAGCCGTCCAGGTTGCGGTCCGCGTCCGGGATCGTGTCGCCGTTGATGTCGACGATGACGTTGGCGCCCGTGTTCACGTTGCGGATGTTCGCCGCGATGATGTTCTCGCGCAGCGAGAAGCAGTCGGGGTCGAGCGTGCCGAGCATCTCGCCGCCGGACAGCTGCGGCACGACGAAGTCCGCCGTGAAGAAGCGCATGCCGGGCAGCGTGCCGGACGTCGTCGTGGCCGGGTGGCACTCCGAGCAGCCCGCGTGGCGCAGCGCCGCGTTCAGGCCGGTGTCGTTGATGCCGAGGAACAGGTCGCGTCCGAAGGCCGCCTGCGCCGTGAGGTCGCCGGTCGACAGGTCGCGGTTCGGGTTCAGCGGCGGCGCGACGAGCTCGTGCCAGTCGGTCAGCGCCTGCTGCTCCTCGTCGGTGAGGATGCCGTGGCCGCCGTTCTCACCGCCGAACATCGGGCCGGTCTCGCCCATGTTCAGGCGCACGCCCTTCCACAGCATCAGGCCGGTGCCGAGCGTGCCGCCGTAGACGGGCATCGTCGAGCGCGGACCCGCGGGACGCTGCCACACGTTCGCGTCGTCGCCGCCCTCGAAGTGGCAGGACGCGCACGAGTTGTTGAAGTGGCCGGTCGTCTGCGGGCGCGAGGCGTCCTCGAAGAGCTC
>JAUHYB010000514.1 GCA_030426745.1 bacterium | reverse complement strand
CGCATGGTGCGGCCGGCGCTGACGAAGAAGCAGTACAAGCGGGAGAACGCGCGCTTCCGCGACCTGGCGAACGCGGTCGGCGCGGCGCGCGGCGCGAAGGTGGCGCTGGACCGCTTCGACGAGCTGGCGCGCGACCTGGAGCTCGACCGCGCGACCGCGGCGCGCTGGCGCGGGCGGCTCGAGGCGGCGCTCCGAGCCGACTCCGACGGCGGGGCGGGCCCGGGCGAGGCCCTCGACCCGCGCGAGGCGCTCGAGCGCGCGCGGCCCGACCTGACGGCGGCCTACGACGCCGCCGCAGAGTGGACGTTCACGAACGGCGACGGGTCCGACGCGAAGGGCTTCGGCGTCGTCGCCGGCGGATACCGCCGCACCTACGCCGCGGCGCGCGACGAGTGGTCGCAGCTGCGCGAGTGCACGAGCTCCGAGCGGCTGCACGAGTGGCGCAAGGACGTGAAGTACGCGCTGTACCAGACCGAGGTCCTGCGCGACGTGTGGAAGGCCGAGATGCGCGCGCGGGCGCGCGAGCTGAAGCGGCTCGCCGGCCGGCTGGGTGACGAGCACGACTGGTACGAGCTGCGCCGGCTCCTGCGCGCGGCGGCGGACGGCGACGAGGCGCGGGACCTGCTGCGCGAGCTGGAGCGCCGGCGGGTCGCGCTGCGCGGCGCCTGCCTGCGCGCCGGCGGGAGGCTGTTCGCGGACCCGGCGGACGACCACCTGGCGCACCTGCGCCGGCTGTGGCGGACGTGGCGTCGTCACGCGCGCGGGAAGTCGGAGTAGCGGTCCGCTCGCCGGCGCGATCGGCCGTTCCGCGCGCTCCGCATCCGCCGTCCGCCCGCTCCCGGGGGCGGCTCCGCGCGGTCCGTGCCGGAAAAAGGCCCCCCGCCCCGTTCGAGCCGCCGCGCCGGCTCCCTAGAATCTCCGCCCTCGAAGAGGCACCGATCCCCGCACCACCATGACCGAGATCCACGACGTCGTCATCATCGGCTCCGGCCCGTCCGGCTACACCGCCGCCATCTACACCGCCCGCGCGAACCTGAAGCCGGTCCTGTTCCAGGGCATGCAACCCGGCGGTCAGCTGACGATCACGACGGACGTCGAGAACTACCCCGGCTATCCGGAGGGCGTCCTCGGTCCGAAGATGATGGAGGACTTCCAGAAGCAGGCCGAGCGCATGGGAACGGACATCCGCTTCGAGCAGGTGACGGAGGTCGACTTCTCGAAGCGCCCGTTCACGATCAAGACCGACTTCCACTCGGTGCAGGCGAAGTCGGTGATCATCTCGACCGGCGCCAGCGCCAAGCTGCTCGGGCTCGAGAGCGAGACGAAGCTGATGGGCCACGGCGTGTCGGCCTGCGCGACCTGCGACGGCGCGTTCTTCCCCGACAAGGAAGTGATCGTGATCGGCGCCGGCGACAGCGCGATGGAGGAGGCGACCTACCTGACGCGCTTCGCCTCGAAGGTCACGATCGTCCACCGCCGCGACGTCTTCCGCGCCTCGGCCGTGATGGTCGACCGCGCCAAGGCGAACCCGAAGATCGACTGGATGCTGTTCAAGCAGGTCGTCGACATCCACGCCGGCGAGAACGGCAAGGTGAAGTCGGTGACGCTCGAGGACACCCAGTCCGGCGAGCGCTCCGAGCTCGCCTGCGACGGCGTCTTCGTCGCGATCGGCCACACGCCGAACTCGAAGATCTTCGAGGGCCAGCTCGACATGGACGAGACCGGCTACATCAAGGTCCACGACGGCACCTACACCTCGGTCGAGGGCGTCTTCGCGTCGGGCGACGTGATGGACAAGATCTACCGCCAGGCCGTGACGGCCGCGGGCTCGGGCTGCATGGCCGCGATCGACTGCGAGCGCTGGCTCGAGCGCCAGGAGCACTGAGCGCACGAGGCCTCGACAGGAATACGGTGCCAGGCACTTTCCTCCTGTTCAGCGTCCCACCGTCGAGAGCCGCCGGCAGGCGGCTCTCGACGGTGGAGATCGCCACGACGAGTTCCTCGTTCTCGCCCCCGACGTCGCGAGCGACACGGAGGTCGAGCAGATCGCCGAGAAGCTGCACGTGCAGGACATCCTCGACCGCATGCCCGCCATCGACAAGGTCGCCAACCGGACCAAGCTTGAGCTGCGGCCGGGCGGGCTCAGAGCGCTCGCGCGGATCACGGACGAAGACAACCGGCTCTACCAGGCGGCGTTCACTCGGTGCGGAGATCGTGGGAGTCACGACCGGAGCACTCAGCTGAACCGGGCTGTTCCTTCCATCCAAGAGCTGATCGACGATCTCGACGCCCTCCGCACGTGGCATCTGCGCGTGAAGGCCTACGACTAGTTGTGCTCCGCGGGGAGGTTGTCCCCGAGCAGACGGTGAAGGGTGGCCATCGGTGTGGACCAGCCGAGT
>JAUHYB010000513.1 GCA_030426745.1 bacterium | reverse complement strand
GCCAGCCAGTCCAGGTCGATCGTCGCGTAGTCGCGCGGCGACAGCTCGGCGACGTACTGCGGGTCCTCCCAGGCCTCGTTGACGCTCTTCGCCTCGAAGCCGTACCCCGCCGCGAAGACGGTCAGGCCGCCGAACCACATCGCCAGCGTCCACTTCGCCGGCGCGAGCGAGCGCGCGCGGACGCACTGCAGGGCAGCGATGCCGGCCGTGATCGGCACCAGCGTCAGCGACGTGAACTTCGCGAGGTTCGCCAGGCCGAAGGCGACCGCGGCGACGAGCGCGCGGCCCGCGCTCGGGCGCTCGAGCAGCGCCAGGAACGCCAGCGCCGCGCCGAAGAAGAACAACGACACGCCCGCGTCCAGCGCCGCCAGCGGACCGTGCGCCAGCACCGACGGGTTGAACGCGTACAGCGCCAGCGCGACGAGCCCGGCGGGCGGGCTCATGATCCGCGCCGCCGCGAGGTACACGAGCAGCGCCGCCAGCGCCGACAGCACGCACATCGGCAGCCGCGCGATGAACAGGTTGCGGTCGACGTGCGCGGCGTTCTGCTCGTAGAAGAAGGTGCGCGGGAAGCTCAGCTGGTCGCGGCGGCGCTCGGAGATCTCGACGTCGTCGTACAGCCGCAGCGGCGCGGCCATGACCAGCTTCAGGAGCGGCGGGTGCTCGCGGTTCAGCGCGAAGTCGCCGTCCTCCCAGTAGGCGTAGCCGGACGCGATGTAGTAGTGCTCGTCGAAGGTCGGCCCGACGCGCCACGCGGAGTGCAGCAGGAGGCCCAGGAACAGCGCCAGCACGCACGCCGCGGCGAGGTGGCAGCGGCGCGCGATCGTCGGCTCCCCCGGCTCCGGCCCTCGGTCCTCGGACTCCATCGCGGCGACAATAGGAACCCGGCCGCGCGGGCGGCGCAAGCGCCCTCGGCGAGCTTCCGCGCCGCGCCCGCGGACCTCGGCGCCGCCGCCGGAGACCGGCGATCGCGTGGACGGTCCCCGCGCGCGCCGGTACGCTCTGCCCGCTCCCATGACCGCCCGCAAGATCGTCTGCACCGTCCCGACCTACAACGAGGCCGAGAACATCCTCGAGCTCTCGCGCGAGCTCCTCGCCCTCGGCCCCGAGTACGAGGTGCTGGTCGCCGACGACGACTCGCCCGACGGCACCTCGCGCCTCGTCGAGGAGGCGGGCCGCGACGAGCCGCGCCTGCACGTCATGTGCCGCAAGACCGACCGCGGACGCGGCGCGGCGGGGCGCGACGCCTTCGTCTGGGCGCTGGAGCGCGGCGCCGACGTCGTCGTCGAGATGGACGCCGACTTCTCGCACCACCCGCGCTACGTGCCGACGATGGTCGAGCGCCTGGACCGCCCGGGCGCGGAGGTCGGCCTGGTGCTGGGCTCGCGCGGCGTCGAGGGCGGGTCCGACGCGGACCGCGGCGTCCTGCGCCGCATCGTCACCGTGCTCGCGAACCTCTACATCCGCGTGCTGCTGGGCGTCGGCGTGAAGGACTGCAACTCCGGCTTCCGCTGCTGGCGCGCCGACACGCTGCGCGCGATCCACGTCGAGAAGACCTTCTCGCAGGGCCCGGCCATCGTGCAGGAGCTCCTGTTCAAGACCGCGCGCGCCGGCATCGGCATCGCCGAGGTCCCGATCGAGTTCGTCGACCGCGTGCGCGGTGAGTCGACGCTCACCCTGGGCATCCTGATCCGCGGCTACACGACGGTGTTGAAGCTGCGCTGGATGGCCGTCACCGGGAAGCTGTAGCGATGGACTCCCGTGCGGCACGCCTCGCGCTCGCGCTGCTGGTGGTCGCCGGACCGCTGGTCCTGTTCGCGCGCATGTTCGGCGACGCGCCGCGCGTGCCGCTGGAGCAGGGGCGAGCGCGCGCCTCGCTGATCGTGATCACCGCGTCGGAGTGGCCGGCGGGCGAGCTCGAGCACCCCGCGCTCGACACGCTCGACCTGCGCGCGGCCGGCGTGCAGCGCTTCCGCTCGCCGTCCCCGTCGACGGCCGCCGCCGCCGTTACCCTGTGGACCGGCCGCCCGCCGACCAACCACGGCGTCCTGTCCGACGACCGCGCGCTGGCGCCGGGGTGCTGGACGCTGGCCTTGGCCGCGCGCCGCTCGGGCGTGAAGACGTCCTTCGCGTCGCAGGAACCGCTGGTGTCGCGCCACGCGATCGACGGATTCGACGAGGTGCGCGAGGGCGCGCTCTCCGTCGCCGACCTGAAGGATCACGCGCGCCGCACGATCGCGGCGTCGGCGGGCGAGGACTTCCTCCTGTGGCTGCACCTCGTGGACGCGGGCCCGGGCGGGCGCGCGGTCGGCGAGCTGGTCGCCGCCTGCGACGCGGCGCTGGTCGAGAGCGGCGACACCTACGACGCCGGCCTCCTCGTCACCGCGTTCCGGCGCTCCGGCGCGGCC
>JAUHYB010000512.1 GCA_030426745.1 bacterium | reverse complement strand
ACGCACCCCTACCACGACTTCGTCGTCTACCGCCGCGCCCGCGAATGATCACCGTCGCCGCGCTGCTGCTGATCGTCCTGATCTCCGCGACCTTCGTGCGGGCGGGCGCGCTGGCGCTGGCGTACACCGGCCTCTCGAAGGAGGTCGCGAACTTCCAGGCGCTGTCGGCCTTCCTGGGCGTCGGCTTCACGACCAGCGAGTCCGAGCGCATCACGACACACCCGGTGCGGCGCCGGATCGTCCGGACGTTGATGGTGCTCGGGTACTTCGGCCTCGGGTCCGGCCTGGTCTCGGTGATCACCGTCGTGATGCAGGCGCAGGCCGGCGAAGGCGCGATGAAGCTGCTGATCACCGTCACGGGCGCGGCCGCGATCCTGGCGCTGTTCGGCGGCAAGGTGTTCGACCCGGTGATCCAGCGCGGCGTGCGCAAGGCGATGGGCAAGCGCACCGGGCGGCTGATCCACGACTACGCGGAGCTGCTGCGCGTCGACAAGGGCTACTCGATCTCGAACGTGCACGTCGTCACGGGCGGGTGGCTCGAGGGCCGCAGCCTGCGCCAGCTGCGGCTGACGGACGAGGGCGTGCTGGTGCTCAGCATCGCCCGCGCCGGCGGCGTGACCCTGGCGACGCCGGGGCCCGACACCGTGCTGGCCGCCGGCGACACGCTGCTCGCCTACGGCCTGGAGGAGGACCTGGTCGACCTGGCGTCCCGCGGCGCCGGCGAGGCCGGGGAGTCCGCCCACGCGGCCGCGACCCGCGTGCACCACGGCCGCACGACGATCGAGGAGTCCGAGGACGAGCGCGCGCACTGCGCGCCGCCCGAGTCGGCGCCGGACGCCTGACGACGCGCCGCCGCCGCGCGAGTAGGATGTGCGCTCCGCATCCCCACCGAGCACCGGACCATGAGCGAGTACGACGTCGAGAGTTACGAGATCAAGCCCGTCGAGGGCGACGACCAGGTCGAGGTGATCATCCACGCCTCCGACGGCAACAAGTGGGAGTACGGCATCCCGTTCTCGCGCAGCACCGGTCGCTACACCTTCGAGGAGATCGACGTGCTGGCCGTGGACTTCGGCGACGACTTCGCCGAGGAGCTGACCGAGAAGCTGGACGAGCTGGTCGCGTCGCTCTGCAAGGGCTGAGCGCGGCGCGCTACTGCTCTTCGACCAGGTAGGTCGCGAGGACCTCGCGGCGGCGCCGGTCGTCCTCCAGGTCGAGGGCGAGGCGCGCGAAGCGGTCGGCCTCGAGGTTCAGACCCTCGCGGTAGTACTGCGCCGCGAGGTCGCTGAGCGCGGCCAGGTTCCCCGGGTCGACCTCGATCGCGCGGCGGTACGCGGCGCGCGAGCGCTCGACCTCGCCGCGCTCCTCCAGCTCGCGCGCGTGCAGGTAGTGCGCCTCGGAGCTCTGCGGATCCAGCTCGATGGCGCGCTCGATCCACGGCGTCGCCATCTCCGGCGCGTAGGGGAACGCGGCGCGCACGTCCGGGTCGAACGTCAGCCGCGCGGTCGAGACGTAGCGGTACGCCGACGGCTGGTCCTCCAGCAACAGCAAGCGCCGGCGCGCGGCGAACGCGTCGACGAGCGTGCCCGTGTCCTCCGCGGCGATCGCGAACAGGCGCAGGCTCTCGTGGTCGTCGGGGTCGATGGTCGCCGCGCGACGCAACGGCCCGAGCGCCTTGTGCGACAGGCCCAGCTGCAGGCGCACGCGACCCAGCCCCAGCTCCGCCTCGTGGTCGTCCGGGTCGAGCGCGACGGCGAACTCGTACGCGCGCTCGGCGGCGCGCTGGAAGCCGGCCTCGTCCAGGATGCGCGCGTGCAGGAGGTGCAGCTCGATCTCGCGCGGGAAGACCTCCAGGCCCTGCTGCACGATCGCGCACGCGCTCTTCGCGTCGCCGGACGCCAGCAGGGCGCGGCCGCAACCGAGGTAGGGCTCGAGCTGCTCGCCGCCGGTGTCGAGGTACAGGCGGTGCCAGAGCTCCGCGGCCCGCGCGTACTGCTCGGCGGCCTCCGCGGCCCGCGCTTGTTCCGGCGTGATGACGCGCGGGATCGGGCCGACGTCCTTGCCGCTCGACCAACAGCCGGCGAGCGCCAGCGCGAGGGCGCAGACGGTCGCGGAGCCGAGTTTGGTCGGAGAGGCCACGACTCCTATTCTCGGCACCCGACCATGGCGCTCAAGACCGTTTTCCTGGACGCCGGCGGCACGCTGATCACCGAGCGTTCCAGCCGCGCCGCGATGTACGCCGAGGCCGCCCGCGAGCGGGGTCTCGCGGTGTCCGACGACGCGATGCACGCGTCGATGACGCGGGCCCGGCGCGCCCTGCCGCGCGAGGTCGACGGGGCGTTCCGCTTCAGCGAGGCGTGGTTCGGGGCGTTCATCCGGCGCATCTTCGTCGAGGAGCTGGGCCTGGACG
>JAUHYB010000511.1 GCA_030426745.1 bacterium | reverse complement strand
CCGAACGTCCCCGCCGCCCCTCCGGTCGGACCGCCGGCGCCGCCGGTGCGCGTTCCCGTGAACCAACACCTCCTCGTCCCCTCCGAGCGCAGCGGGATCGAACTCGACGAGTTCCTGTGCCTGCTGTTCCCCTTGTTGAACAAGGGTTACCTGCGTCGCCAGGTGCGCGAGGGGTGCGTCCTGGTCGACGGCCAGCCGGCGCAGGTGTCGCAGCGCTTGCGGCGCGACCAGGTGATCTCGATCGACTTCGACGTCGACGACGCGCCGCCCGCGCCCGCGCCGCCGCCGGAGAGCCTGTCGATCCTGCACGAGGACGAGGCCGTGCTGGTCGTCGACAAGCCGGCGGGCGTCGCGGTCGAGCCCGAGCGCTGGGCGCGCGAGGCGGGCAGCGTGTCCGGCGCGCTGCTGCAGATGGCGCTGGAGCGCGCCGGGTCCGACGGCACCGCGCCGCTCGACTTCCGCCCGCGCCTCGTGCACCGCATCGACAAGGACACCACCGGCTGCCTGCTCGTCGCCAAGTCGATCGAGGCGGAGCGCGCGCTGCGCGAGGCCTTCGCGGACGGCGGCGTGCGCAAGTCGTACCTGGCGCTGGTCGAGGGCGAGTACCCGCTCGCCGACGGCGAGGAGGAGACGATCGACCGCCAGATCGCGCCCGACCGCCGGAAGAGCGGCCGCATGCGCGCGACCGACTCGGGCGGCAAGCCGTCGCGAACGGTCGTCGCCGTCGAGCAGCGGTTCCGCGGCTTCACCTTGATGCGCGCCGAACCGCTGACCGGTCGCACGCACCAGATCCGCGTGCACCTCGCCGACGCCGGCTTCCCGCTCGTCGTCGATCCTTCGTACGGCCGTCGCACGCAGATCGCGCTGTCCGAGTTCAAGCGCGGCTACCGCCCCAAGCGCGGCCGCGACGAGTTGCCGCTGATGAACCGCTTGACGTTGCACGCGCACCGCCTGCGCTTCCCCGACCTCACGCCGGGCGCCCCGGAGGGCGCGACGCGCGAGGTCGTCTCCGAACTGCCCAAGGACTTCGAGCGCTTGCTGCGACAGCTCGCGAAGGTCCGCCCCTTCCGCCGATGAAGCTCAAGACCAGGCCCAACGACTTCCGCGTCGACGAGATCCTCGCCGACGGCTACCTGCAACCGCGGGGCGCGCACACCGTCTTCCACGTGACGAAGAAGAAGCTGACGTCGCTCGAGGCGGCGGAGCTGCTCGCGCGCGAGCTGGGCGTCGAGACGTCCGACGTCGCGATGGCCGGCCTGAAGGACCGCCAGGGCGTCACGACGCAGTACATGTCCGTGCCCGGGCGGCGCGACCTGAAGATCTCCGCGCCGGAGCTGCGCATCGAGCGCGTCGGGTACGCGGAGGAGCCCTACGCGTCGCGCTTCAGCGAGGGCAACGCGTTCCGCATCCGCCTGCGCGACCTGGACGGCCGCGAGCTGGAGCGCCTGCAGGAGAACGTCGAGCACGTGCGCGCGCACGGCGTGCCGAACTACTTCGACGACCAGCGCTTCGGCAACCTGCGCCACGACCAGGGCTGGATCGCGAAGGGCCTGATGGTGGGGGACGTCGAGGAGGCGCTGAAGGTCTTCGTCGCCGGCCCGTCGCCCTACGACTCGCCGCGCGACCGCGGCTTCAAGTTCGCGCTGCAGAAGGTGTGGGGCGACTGGAGCGAGTGCCGCGAGGTCGCGCTGAAGTTCCGCCGCTACCAGTCGGTGTTCACGCAGCTGAAGCGCGACCCCCAGGACTTCGCCGGCGCCTTCCACCGCCTGTCGACGCGCCTGCGCCTGATCCACCTGTTCGCCTACCAGTCGCACGTGTGGAACCGCGCCGTCGCGTCGTACCTCGCCGAGGAAGCGGGCGAGGGCGGCGCGTCGATCTCGAACGCGATGGAGGGCGTGCTGGTGTTCCCGCACCGCCCGCCGGCCGAACCGGTCGACCTGCCGTTGCCCGGCCCGCGCCTGGAGGGCGTGGAGGATCCGCGCGCCCGCGCGTGCTTCGAGCGCGTGCTCGAGCACGAGGGCCTGGCGGTCGAGGAGTTCGCCGTCGACGACGTGCCGGGCTTCCGCCTGGAGGCCGAGCCGCGCGCGCTCTTCGTGCACCCCGGCGAGTTCACGATCGACCTGCCCGAGCGCGTCGACGCGCGCCGCGGCCGCGCGACCTGCGACCTCGCCTTCCGCCTGCCGCGCGGCGCGTACGCGACCATGGTCGTGCGCGCGCTGCTCGCGCGGCCGGTGCGCGGCGTCGTCGACCCGTGGCGCGAGAGCCCGCGCCGCGAGGACCGGGACGAGGGTCGCGAGCACCGCGGCGGCTACGGCCGACGCGACGACGGACGGACCGACCGGGGCGATCGGGGCGGATACGCGCCGGGACGCGCGAAGCGCGACCGCGGGTTCGACCGCCGCGGCGACCG
>JAUHYB010000510.1 GCA_030426745.1 bacterium | reverse complement strand
CTACGCCGTGAACGCGGCCGTGCGCTGCGACCTCCTGCTGGACACGACGCGCGTCGCGGACAAGAAGCGCGCGGCGCTGGCGAAGCACGTGTCGCAGGGCGGCGACGGGCGCCTGGGCGAACAGGCCGCCGCGCGCGACCTGGCGAACACGATCAACGTCGACGACGCGGCGGTGCGCGCGGCCGAGTGCTTCGAGCGGCCCGCGGAGGAGCTCGACTGCGTCCCCGTGCCGCCCGAGTACGCGGGCCTGCCGCGCGCGACGGCCGTGATCTCGTCGTGGAACAAGATCGAGGAGGTCCGCGCGAACCTGCGCGGCGTCTACGACCAGGAGCTGCCCTTCGCGAAGGTCGTCGTCGTCGACAACGCGTCCTCGGACGGCACGGTCGACATGATCCGCGCGGAGTTCCCGTGCGTGCACCTCGTCGTGATGCCGCACTCGCGCTACGGCGCCTGCGAGACGTTCAACATCGGCTTCTCGAACGCGGACACCGAGCTGACCGCGATCCTGGACGACGACATCGTCATGCCGCCGGACTGGCTGGCGAAGGCGACGCGGCGCATGACCGAGGAACCCGAGTCGACGGCGATCGTGTCGACCAAGGTCGTCGAGCCGGGGATGCCGGAGAGCTTCAAGAACTCCGAGCGCGTGAACCGCGAGCGCTACATGTCGACGTTCCGCGGCTGCGCGTCGCTGGCGCGGTCGAAGGCGCTGCGGGAGGCCGAGTACTACGACGAGCGCCTGTTCATCTACGGCAACGAGCGCGACCTGACGTGCCGCTTGATGAACCTGGGCTACCGCGTGCTGCAGTACCCCGGCGCCGAGGTGTTCCACCACACGCCCTTCGGCCTGAAGCCGGGCAAGCGCAGCCTGTTCTACCACGCGCGCAACGCGTGGCTGTCGATGCTGAAGTACGCGCCGGCGAAGGACCTGGTGCGCATGCCGTGGCTCGCGTTCTCGAAGGTCGTGTTGCGCTCTCGCTCGTCCGAGGAGGAGGGCGCGGTGACGGACGCGGTCGGCACGATCGGCATCGGCAAGAGCCTGAAGGAGACGCCGGGCGCGTGGTGGGTCGTGACCAAGGCGGCGTTCAGCGTGCTGTACAACGTGCCGTACTGCCTGAAGCGCCGCGCGCCGGTGTCGCACGAGGACTTCGAGCTCCCGATCCACTGAGCCGATGGGGGACGCGGCGACGGGCGATCGGGCGAACGCCGGCCTCGGGCCGGTCTCGGTCGTGATCTGCAACTACGACGGCGAGCACCACCTGCCGCCGTGCCTCGACGCGCTCGCGCGGCTCGAGGGCGTCGTCGACGAGTGGATCCTGGTCGACAACAGATCGACGGACCGCAGCCTGGAAGTCGTGGCCGAGCGCGCGCCGCACGTGCGCGTGATCGACGCGGGTTCGAACGACGGGCCGGCGCGCGCGCGGAACATCGGGATCGCGGCGGCGCGGAACCGCTGGGTGTTGTCGATCGACAACGACGCCGTGCTTGCGCCGGACTGCCTGGTGAAGCTCGCGGCCGCGGTGGCGGCGGCGAACGGGGACGGCGGGGGCGTGGACGGTGCCGGATCCGATCGAACGAGCGCCGTCGCCGACGCCGCCGCGCCGCGCGCGGGCCGCGTCGTGATCGCGCAACCGCGCAGCGTCTTCGACGGCGAGCCGGACCGCGTGCACTACGACGGCGGCGCCTTCCACGCGGCGGGCTTGATCGCGCTGCGCAACTTCTACCGGCCGCTCGCGGAAGCGCAGGGCCAGGGCGCGCTCGACGTCGACTGCGCCGTGTCCGTCGCGCTGCTGCTCGACCGGGACCGCGTGATCGAGGTCGGCGGGTACGACGAGGCGTACTTCATCCTGTTCGAGGACCTGGACCTGTCGTACCGCTTGCGCGCGCGCGGCGATCGCATCCTGTCGGTGGAGGACGCGCTGTGCCGCCACCGCGCGGGGACGCCGGGCGTCAGCTTCCGCGACGGGCCGAAGTACCCGGCCAGCCGCGTCTTCTACCACTCGCGCAACCGCTGGCGGTACCTGGCGAAGAACTACCGCGGGCGCACGTTGTTCGTCGCGACGCCGCTGCTCGCGTGTTACGAGCTCGTGTGGCTGCTGTTCGCCGCCGCCGGCGGCAACACGAACGAGTGGCTGCGCGGCAAGCGCGCGTTCTTCGAGAGCTGGCCGGAGATCGCGAAGCAGCGCCGCGCGTTCCTGGCCGCCCGCACCGCGCGCGACCGCGACCTCCTGGTGGGCGGGCCGCTGACGACGACGCCCGCGCTGGGCAAGAGCGCGGTACACCGCGCACTCCTGGCGACCCTGTCGGGCACGCTGCGCGCGCTCTGGTGGATCGCCCGCCCGTTCGCGGGCTGAGGGAAAGTACCGAGCCGGGCTCGTTTTTTCACCGCGCCGTCGCACGCCGCGGGGCGGCTTCCGCCGCCC
>JAUHYB010000509.1 GCA_030426745.1 bacterium | reverse complement strand
CAACCCGACAGCCTGTGGACGCTCGGCCCCGAACCGCGCGCGCTGCCCTACGTCGACGCGAACCCGTCGTCGATCCTGACGCCGCCGACCTCCTCGCGCGGCAGCGCCGTCGGCGACCTGGACGGCGACCTCGCGCCCGACCTGGTCGTGACGCGCCTCGACGGCTTCGCGGCGCTCGGGATGAACCGCACCGGCGAGGGGCGCGCGCGGCTCGAGCTGCAGCTCGTCGGCGCCGCGTCGTACCCCGCGAACCACGACGGCCGGCGCAGCCCGCGCGACGCGATGGGCGCGCGCGTCGAGCTCGTGCTGGGCGAGGGCGACGACGCGGTGACGCTGGTGACCGAGGTGCAGACCGCCGCCGGCTACCAGTCGGCCTCGTCCCCCTGGGTGCACTTCGGCCTCGGCGAGCACGACGGCTTCCAGCTCCTGCGCGTCTTCTGGCCCTCGGGCGCGGTCGAGATGATCTTCGCCGGCCCCGGCGACCGCCGCCTGGTCATCGAAGAAGGCAAGGGGATCGTCGACCGGAGGTCGCTATGAGTTGCAGGCCGGAGGTCGCTATGAATCGCAGGCCGGAGGTCGCGGTGGAACGCAGGCCGGAGGTCGCCATGAATCGCAGGCCGGAGGTCGCGACGGAGCGCGCGCGACGCGCGGCGCGTTCGGCGGCGCTCGCGGTCGCTTGCGTCCTCCCGTTCGTGACCGGCGCGCCGCTCGCGATCGCGATGCCGCTCGCGGGCGGCGCGCCGGCGGCGCGGCAGGGCGCGGACGTCGACGAACGGGCGCGTGACGATTCCGAGCGGACGCGCGACGACGCGCTCGCCGCGCTGACCGAGGCCTTCGAGCTGGGACTCCTCGACGAGGCGCTCGCGCTGACGGACGACTGGCCGGGCGGCGCGGCGGCGCTCGCGCGGGACGGCGCGGCCGGCGTCGTGCTGGCGCGCGTCGAGTTCGCGCTCGGCCTCGCCGACGCGGCGCGCGCGCGGCTGGAGGCGGTCGCGGCCGACGACCCGGCGCGCGCGGACGCCGTCGCGGAGCTGGCGGCGCTCGACGTCGAGGCCGACCGCCTGGACGCGGCGATCGCGCGGCTGACGGACGAGATGGGCGCGCCGCGCGGCGACCTGGCGAGCGCGCCGCGCGCGGCGTACACGCTGGGCCGCGCGCTGGTCCGCGCCGGACGCGACGCCGACGCGCGCGCGCCGCTGGAGGCCTTCGTCGCGACCTGGCCGCGCCACCCGGACGCGCCGGCCGCGTGGCACATGCTGGCGCAAGAAGCGCTGGCGAGGCGCGACGTGGACCGCGCGCGGGCGTGCCGCGCGACCGCCGCGGAGCTGGGCCGCTGGCACGCGTACTACCGCACGCGCCGCCTGCAGCGCCGCGCCGCCCCGGACGCGCCCGAACCGCGCGTCGGCCTGGCGCAGCTGTGGATCGCGGCGCGCGAGTACGACCGCGCGCGCGCCGAGCTGGCGCCGGTGCTCGAGCGCTCGCCGGACTACTGCCCGGCGTGGACGACGCTGGGCGAGCTCGAGCGCAAGGCCGCGCGCGTCGCCGAGGCGCGCGTCGCGTACGACCGCGCGCTGGCGTGCGACCCGACCGCGCCCCTCCCCCGCTTCGCCGCGGCCGCGCTCGCGCTGGAGGCGAACGACGACGCGATCGCGCGCGCGCACCTCGAGCACCTGTGCGGGTCCGACGCCGCGGACGAAGCGCGGTACCGCGACGCGCACCTGTGGCTCGCGCGCCTCTTGCTCGCGGACGGCGACGGCGCCGCGGCGGCCGCGCGCTACGCGACGTATCGCGAACTCGGCGGCGAGGAGTCGCTGCGCGAGTGACCGCCGGCGGGGTTCAGTCGCCGCGCAGCTGGTCGAGCGCCTCGCGCGTCGCCGCGACCTGGTGCGCGTAGGCGGCGTCCTCGCCGTTGCGCTCGAGCCAGCGCTCCAGCGTCCCGCGCGCGCCGACCTCGTCGCCGTCCCGCACCAGCGCGCGCGCCAGGTTCAGGTGGATCGGGTCGGGCGGGACGAGGCGCTCGCTCTCCATCACCACCATCACCTCGCGCCAGTGGCGCGCGGCCTCGGCGTAGTCGCCCAGGCGGTACTGCGTGACGGCGAGCAGGTTGCGCGCCGCGAGGTCGGTCGGGTCGTGGTGCAGCGCGAGCTCCAGCTCGGCCTTCGCCGTGGCGAGGTCCTCGGCGGCGTAGGCCTCCGCGGCGAGGTCCGTCCGGCGCGCGGCCTCGTCCTCCAGCATGCGCGCGCCGCTGCCCAGCTCGTCGTCGGAGAGGCCCAGGTCGCGCGCGGCGATGAAGTGCTCCAACGAGCGCGCGCGGCGCTCGTCGCGCTGCTCGGCCGTCTCGTCCTCGCCGGGGATCAGGCCGGCGATGCCCGCCTTCTTGTGCAGGGTCGCGAGTTCCCCCGTCAGCGGCTCGCCGGCGTCGACGAGCTCGCC
>JAUHYB010000508.1 GCA_030426745.1 bacterium | reverse complement strand
CCGACGCCGTCGAGCGCGCGGCTTGCCGCGAGTTCCTGGACCTGCAGCGCGACGCGGTCGACGAGCTGCCCGCGCTGATCACGGTCGCGCCGCTGGTCCCCGACCGCTTGCAGGACGACTACCTCGACCGCTTGCCGGACGAGGAGTTCCTGTTCGGTCCGTCGAGCTGGACCTCCGTCCGCGGCGCGTGGGGCAACTGGTACAACCACACGCGCGAGCGCGACCCGCACCGCGGGCCGGCCACGCTGTCGCCCGAGCGCGTCGGCGACGGCCGCGTGTCCGGCGTCGTCGTGTTGCGCGAAGGCGCGTCCGGCGCGTCGCTGTTCGTGCGCGCGCGGGCGAGCGGCGACCTGGTGTCGGGCGTCGAGGTGCGCGTGGACGCCGCGGCGGGCGAGGTGCTCGTGCTGGAGCACCCGCTGACCGACGGCCCGGTCGTCGAGCGCGCGCGCGTCGGCGTCGACGTCGCCGCGGAACAGCCGATCGCGCTGGCCGTCGACCTCGCCGGCGCGTCGCTGACCGTGACCTGGAACGGCGCGCCCGTCGTCCGGGACTGCGCGGTCGCGACGACCGTGCCGGGTCGCGTGGGGCTGTCGGCTCGCGGCGGCCGCGTCGACTGGACGTCCCTCGCGGTCACGAGCGACGGCGTGTCGCGCGCGGTCGAGGGCGACCCGCCCGGAGATCCGGACGCGCGCGCCCTGCAGGGCCTGTGTCGTGCGATCCTGAACCTGAACGAGTTCGTGTATGTCGACTGAGAACGGATCGATCCGACCCGAGCCGACCCGCCGCGCCGTCTTGAGCGCGCTGGGGGCGGGCGCGGTCGGCGCCGGCCTCGCGCCGCGGTTGGCGCTGGGCGGCGTCGTGCGCGCGCCGCGCGCGCGCGTGAAGCACGTCATCTTCCTGACGATGACCGGCGGCCCGTCGCAGGTCGACCTGTTCGACCACAAGCCCGAGCTGTCGCGCCGCGACGGCACGACGGCGACGCACGAACAGCGCCGCGGCAAGCAGGTCGAGTCGCTGCTGCTGGGCACCAAGCGCGAGTTCGCGCGCCACGGCGAGACCGGGCAGTGGTGCTCCAGCGCCTTCCGCCACCTGCCGGCGCACATGGACAAGCTGGCGGTCGTGAAGAGCCTCTACACGGACTCGTTCGTGCACGCCTCCGCGATGCTGACGTGGAACACGGGGCAGACCCTGCAGGGCCACCCGTCGATGGGCGCGTGGGTCGACTACGCGCTCGGATCGGAGAGCCCCGACCTGCCCGGCTTCGTCGTCATGCAGGATCCGCGCGGCGGTCCGATCGCCGGCCCGGCGAACTGGTCCAGCGGTTACCTGCCGCCGGAGCACCAGGGCGTGTTGCTGCGCACGCGCGGTCCGGCGGTGCTGGACCTGCAACCGGCGGTCGGCACCGAGCGCGCGACGTGGACCACCGAGCTCGACCGCGCGCAGCTGCGGCTGATGGAGCGCTTGAACGAGCGACACGCGTCGGACCGCACCGACGTCGACGCGCTGAACGCGCGCGCGGCGTCCTTCGCGATGGCGCAGCGCATGCGGACGTCGATCCCCGAGGCGCTCGACCTGTCCGGCGAGTCGGAGGAGACCAAGGCGCTGTACGGCTTCCACGAGCCCGACCCGACGCACGAGCTGGCGCTGCCCGCCTCGGTCTTCGGTCGCCAATGCCTGATCGCGCGCCGCCTGGTCGAGCGCGGCGTGCGCTTCGTCCAGGTCTTCCACGGCGGCGGACACCAGCAGCAGACGTGGGACGGCCACCTCAACGCCGACGTCAACCTCGACATCCACTGCCCCGAGGTCGACCGGCCGTTCGCGGGCTTGCTGGAGGACCTGGAGCGCACCGGCCTGCTCGACGAGACGCTCGTCGTGTGGGGCGGCGAGTTCGGGCGCATGCCCGTCTGCCAGCAACCGGCCGCGGGGCAGGTGCAGAGCCGTGCGGGTCGCGGGCACAACCCCAAGTGCAACACGGTGCTGCTGGCCGGCGGCGGCGTCCGACCGGGCAGCTACGGCGCCACCGACGAGCTGGGCTTCGAGGCGGTCGAGGACCGCCACCACGTGCGCGACCTGCACGCGACGATCCTGCACCTGCTCGGCCTCGACCACGAGACCTTGACGTACTATCACGGCGGCCTCGATCGGAGGCTGACGGGAGTGGTCGAGGCTCAGGTGATCGATGGCATCCTCGCGTGACGCGGGCGGAGGACGGACGGGCGGCGTCGCGCGCGCGGGCAAGCGCGCGCTCGTCGGCGCGTCGATCGCGCTCGCGGTGGTCCTGATCCTGGTGGGCGCGCTGGAGCTCGGCGCGCGCCTCTTGCGCGACGAACCCTTCGTCGCCGGCCTGCCGGTGGGCACGCCCGAGGAGGGCTGCGCCGTGCACGACCCGGACCGCGGGTGGCGCAACAAGCCCGGCGTGCGCACGCGCGTCGT
>JAUHYB010000507.1 GCA_030426745.1 bacterium | reverse complement strand
GAGCTGCAGGAGCTGCGCGCGACGCTCGAGCGCTTCGAGGAGGACCTCGACCAGCGCGCCGCCGAGATCGAGCGCGACGAAGCCGCGCGCAACGAGAAGGAAGCCGCCGCGCTGAAGGACCTGGCCAAGGTCTTCGAGACCGGCGAGGCCGACGCGCTCGTCGAGAAGCTGAAGGCCTACGGCGAGAAGGACGCGGCCAAGATCCTGACCATGATGGACGTCGAGCGCGCCGCCGAGCTCTTGCGCGCGATGGACGCCGAGACGTCCGTGCGCTTCTCGAAGGCGTACACGGCCGAGCGCCTGCGCGCCGAGTAGGCCGCCGACCGCATCGAACCGGGGAGGGGCGTCGCCGCGGCGGCGCCCCTCGTCGTGCGGGGCGGCCCCGGGCGCGGGGCCCCGGCGGCCCGCCGGCGGTCCCGGCGAGGTCACGCCGCGCCTCCCCCGCCTTCCGGGGGCCGCCGAGCGCCCTCCGCCGATCCACGCCGGGCCGCCCCGCCGCCCGAACCCGCTACCTGGCAACGACTTGCAGCCGGACGTCCCGCTTCCGGGGCATCAAGCTCAAGCCGGGGCCGGTCGATAAGAGACCCAACACCCCGCTCCCCGGCGGGGCGTCCCCGCCATGGACCTCACCACGATCATCGGAACCGTCCTCTGCTTCGGCATGGTGCTCTTCGCCATGGCGTCGGGGGAGGGCGGCGTCAGCATCTTCATCCACACATCGTCGATGGTCCTGGTCATCGGCGGCACGACCGCGGTGACGCTGATGGCCTTCCCGATGGAGGAGGTCAAGTCGATCGTCAAGGTGCTGCTCGTCACGGCCTTCAACCGCGGCAGCACGCCGCCGGACGAGATCGAGCGCATCGTCGACTACGCGAACCTCGCCAGGCGCGAGGGCCTGCTCGCGCTCGAGACCAAGCTGAAGGAGGTCGACGACCAGTTCTTCGCCAAGGGCATCCAGCTGGTCATCGACGGCTTCGGCGCGGACACCGTCCGCGACATCATGGACCTCGAGGCGGAGTGGCAGCGTCAACGCCACTCGCTGGGCAAGACCATCCTCGAGCAGATGGGCGCGTTCTGCCCGGCCTTCGGCATGATCGGAACGCTCGTCGGTCTGGTGCAGATGCTCCAGAACCTGTCGGACCCGTCGTCGATCGGTCAGGGCATGGCGACCGCGCTGCTCACGACGCTGTACGGCGCGATGGGCGCGAACATGATCTTCCTGCCGCTGGCGAACAAGCTGGACGTGCGGGCGAAGCGCGAGGCGCTGCTGCGCGACCTCATGATCGAGGGCATCGTCGCGATCCAGTCCGGCGAGAAGCCGGCGCTGATCAAGGAGAAGCTGAAGGGCTTCCTGGCCCCGAGCGCGCGGGAGGCGATCGCCGTCTAGGCGCATCGATCGCACGTGGCGAAGAAGAAGCGACAGGAGGAGAAGGGCCAACAGGGCGCTCCCGACTGGATCGTGACCTTCGCGGACATGATCTCGCTGCTCGTCACCTTCTTCATCCTGATGATGACCTTCTCCAGCCTGGAGGTGTACGACGCCTTCAGCATCACCCGCGACCTGATCAGCACGACCGGCGTGCTGACCGGCGCCCAGGGCACGTCCGCCGTGCCCCCGCCGGAGGTCGACATGATGAGCGCGATGGACGCCGTGCGCGGCGCGACATCGACGCACGCGCGCCCCATCGAGGAGCTGCAGGAGAACCTCGACGAGATGGGCCAGCGCGCCACGACCGACCACGTCGAGATCGACCTGAAGGAAGAGCGCGACGGGCTGCTGATCACCTTCGACGAACGCGCGAGCTTCGCGCCGGGGTCGGCGGCGTTGTCGCCGTACCTCGAAGGAGCGCTGACCGAGCTCGCGAACGTCATCGAGCACTACTCGTTCCTGGTCTGCGTCGAGGGGCACACCGACGACCAGTTCAAGTCGACGCCGACCTACCCGCACGCCGAGGCGCTCGGCGCCGCGCGCGCGTCCGCCGCGGCGCAGTGGATGGTCGCGAACTCGAAGCTGTCCCCCGCCCTCGTGCAGGTCTCGACCGGAGGCATGGATCACCCGATCGCGGCCAACGACCACGTCGACGGCCGCCGCGCCAACCGGCGCGTCGAGGTCCGCCTGCTGTCCGTCGCGCGCAACCGACGCGGCGAGATCGCCGACCAAGCGCGGCAGGAGGCGCGTTGATGGGTGCCCCCGTCGAAGAGCCGAAGAAGGGCCCGCCCGCGTACATGGTGTCCTTCGCGGACATGATGACGCTGATCCTGACCTTCTTCATCCTGCTGGTGTCGATGGCGAAGGAGCAGAACTATGGCCTGCTCGCGAAGGGCGTCGGTTCGTTCATCGTGGCCGTGCGCTCGCACGGCCTGGCGGGCGTGATGTCCAGCTCCGAACAGGCCTCGGTGTTCGACGAGGTGCGGCGCAAGTTCAACCTGCCGC
>JAUHYB010000506.1 GCA_030426745.1 bacterium | reverse complement strand
GGGCGTCGGGCTGCCCGTGCGGCGGCTGGAGGTGCGCTACCGCGCCTCGGCCTTCTACGACGACGAGATCCGCGTCCTCACCCGCGTGCGCGGGATGCGCGCGGCCTCGGTGACCTTCGACTACGAGCTGCGCCGCGCGAGCGACGACGCGCTCCTGGCGACGGCCTGGACGGAGCTGGCCTGCGTCGACCTGCGGTCGCCGGAGCGCAAGGTGATGCCGCTGCCGGAGCGGCTGCGCGGGCTGCTCGGCGCTCAGGCCGGCTCGTCGCCGCCGTCGCCCGCCAGGTAGCGGGGCTGGAAGCCGCGGGGCGAGAAGCGGTCGTCGGCCTCCGCCTCGTCCTCGTCCCACTCGGCGTGGAACTCGATCTCGAACTCCTCCTCCGGCTCCGGGGTGCCCGGGAAGGGCGGGGGGAGGGCCTCGAGCAGCCGGTCGCGACAGCTCGGGCAGGGCAGGCCGTTCGGCAGGTGGTTCAGCCGGGGGGGCTCGCCCGAGGGCTGGCCGCACTGGATGCAGGGAGTGTCCGCCATGGCGAATCCATCGACCGACGCCGGGCGCCGCTTGAGGCCGCCGGGCTCCAGTCGGCCCGCCCCCGGAGCCGATCCGGAGGGAGGCTCACGTTCACGTCAGATTTGGCGCCGCCCCCCCTGGCCGGGGAGGCGGGGAGCGTCTAGAATTCGTCCACGCCGATCGGCGGGAGGGCCCCGGGAGACCACCCGGCGCCCCTCTCTCACGTCCTCGGCGCTTTTTTCGGAAGTCAATTGGCACCAGATCGGTGCTCTTTCTCCTCCACCCGCTCCCGTCGGCCTCCGCCGACGCCCGCCGGACCGGCTCCTCCACGCCATGCTCCAGCTCACCAAGCGCACCGAATACGGTCTGATCGCGCTCGTCCACATGGTGGACCGGCGCGGCGACTTCGTGAGCGCGCGGGAGATCAGCGAGCGGTACCACGTCCCGCGCCGCCTCCTCGCGGAGGTGTTGAAGGACCTGGCGCGCGCCGAGGTCGTCGACTCGCAACGCGGCGCGACCGGCGGCTACGCGCTGGCGCGGCCGGCCGAGGAAGTGACGGTCGGCGAGGTCGTCGCCGCGCTCGAGGGCGCGCCGAAGCTCGCCGGCTGCGAGACGCTCGAGCCGAGCTCCGCCGGCGGCGAGTGCGACCTCGAGCCGTCGTGCCCCATCCGCTCTCCCCTCCAACGGATCCGCGAGGGCATCTGGCAACAGATGCAGCGCACGACCTTGCGCTCGCTCGTCGAACCGGTCTTCCACATCACGAACCTGAAGCGCGTGGACCCCGAGTCCACGTTGATCTGAGCACCTCCATGCAGCTCCCGATCTACCTCGACTACCAAGCCACGACCCCCGTCGACCCGCGCGTCCTGGACGCGATGCTCCCGTACTTCACCGAGAAGTTCGGCAACGCGGCCTCCCGCAGCCACGCCTTCGGCTGGGCGGGCGAGGAAGCCGTCGAGAAGTCGCGCAAGCAGATCGCCGACCTGATCGGCGCGTCGCCGAAGGAGATCGTCTTCACCTCGGGCTCGACCGAGGGCATCAACCTGGCGATGAAGGGCGCGGCGGAGATGTACGCCACCAAGGGCAAGCACATCATCACCAGCCTGGTCGAGCACAAGGCCGTGCTGGACACCGCGAAGCACCTCGAGAAGGAAGGCTACGAGGTCACCTACCTCGAGCCCGACACGACGGGCCGCATCACCGCCGACCAGGTGCGTGACGCGATCCGCGAGGACACGATCCTGGTGTCGCTCATCTGGGGCAACAACGAGATCGGCACGCTGAACCCCATCCGCGAGATCGGCGCGATCTGCCACGAGAAGGACGTGCTGTTCTTCACGGACGGCACGCAGGCCGTCGGCAAGATCCCGGTCGACGTCGAGGCGGACCACATCGACATGATGTCGCTGTCCGGCCACAAGCTGTACGGCCCGAAGGGCGTCGGCGCGCTGTACGTGCGCCGCCGCAAGCCGCGCGTGCGCCTCGTCGCGCAGATGGACGGCGGCGGTCACGAGCGCGGTATGCGCTCGGGCACGCTGAACGTCCCCGGCATCGTCGGGCTCGGCGCGGCCTGCGAGATCGCGAAGCAGGACATGGAGAAGGACGCCGCGCACACGATGGCGCTGCGCGAGCGCTTCGAGGCGCGCGTCACCAAGGAGCTCGACCACGTGCACATCAACGGCGACGTCGAGCACCGCCTGCCCAACTGCACGAACATCTCCTTCAACTACGTCGAGGGCGAGTCGCTGATCATGGGCATCAAGGACATCGCGGTGTCCTCGGGCTCGGCGTGCACCTCGGCCAGCCTGGAGCCCAGCCACGTGCTGCGCGCCTGCGGCGTCGGCGACGAGCTGGCGCACAGCTCGATCCGCTTCGGCTTCGGCCGCGCGACCACCGAGGAGGAGGTCGACTTCGCCGCCGAGCAACTGATC
>JAUHYB010000505.1 GCA_030426745.1 bacterium | reverse complement strand
GGCCTTCGGCGGCTTCTCGCCCTGCGGCCTGTCGCCGTCGGTGATGACGCGCCTCGCGGACCACGCGGACGTGCCGCCGGGCCTGTTCCTGATCGAGGTGTTGCTGGTGAAGCACCTCACCGAGGCGCTGGGCCTCGAGCTGCCGGATCCGCCGCCGATGCCGCCCCAGGCGCCCGAGAGCGGCTTCCCGGACCTCCCGATCCTGCCGAGCTGAGCGCGGCGGCGCCCTCCGAACGAGGTGTGCGCCCGCCGCACGATTGCCCCGGTTGGGCAACAGTTCCGTTCGTCGGCGGCCCGATCAATGCGGGGAACGGAGAGGCCCCCGCGGCCCCTCCGCGTCGGTCCCGACCCGTCCCCGTCCCCGCGCTCTCCGCGGGTCAGGGGCGTCCCCCTCCGAGCCCCTCATGGAGCACAACCGATGAACACAGAAGAGAACGAGGCCGGTCCGGTCCTCGACCACGCGGTCATCGCCGGCCTGCGCGAGCTGGGCGGCACCGACGACCCGGGTCTCTTGCTGGAGCTCGTCGGCCTGTTCCTGCAGGAGGCGCCCGGCTACGTCGACGAGATCGTCGCCGGATTCGAGGGGTCGGACCTGGAGCGAGTCCGCCGCGCGTCGCACGCGCTGAAGTCGAGCTCCGCCAACATGGGCGCGTCCAGCCTCTCCACCCTGGCGCGTTCCATCGAGTCCTCCGCGAAGGCGTCGGACTTGGACCTCTTGCGCGAGCAGTCGAGCGCCTTGGGGGGGGTCTACAGGCGAACGGTGGAGGAACTGAAGGCCCTGGAGTCCTGATGCTCCGCTCGGCTTCCCACTCGGCTGCGTCCCTCGGCGCGCGTTGACATCATGACGGATACCTTCGAACAGTTCCGCCTCTCCGGAAAGCTGCCGTCGCCCTCGGGCGTCGGCATGCGCATCCTGAAGCTCACCCAGAGCGACGACTTCTCCACGGAGGAGATCGGGCAGGCGATCATGGCGGACTCGGCGCTGACCGGGCGCCTCCTCAAGCTCGCGAACTCGGCGCAGTCGGGCTCGGTGCGGCAGATCACGACGGTCGCCGAGGCCACGACGCGCCTCGGCATCTCGACCGTGCGCAACCTGGCGCTCGGCCTGTCGCTGATCTCCGAGAACCGCAGCGGCGCGTGCGAGGGCTTCGACTACGACCGCTACTGGGCGACGTCGCTGGCGCGCGCCGTGGCCGCGCAGGTGATCGCGACGCAGATGCGCGTCGGCATCCCCGCCGAGATGTACATCCTCGGGCTCCTGTCCGAGATCGGTTCGCTGGCGCTCGCCAGCGTCTACCCGGAGCGCTACACCGAGCACATCGCCGGCGTGCGCAACGCGACGACCCAGCAGATCGCGCAGCTCGAGCGCAAGCTGTTCGAGATCGACCACCACGTCGTCGCCGGCTGCATGCTGGCCGAGTGGGGCCTGCCCGACAGCTTCCAGGAAGCCGTGCAGCGCTACGAGTACCTCGACCTCGGTCCGCGCACGCAGCTGACCTCGCAGCTCGAGATCCTGCGCGCCGCCGACCTGCTCGCGGAGCTCCTCACGGCCGACGAGGAGACCACGCCCGACAAGTGGCGCGCGTTCGACCGCGACCTGCGCTGGCTGTCGCAAGCCAGCGAGCTGGAGGAAGGCGCGTTCTTCACGATGTGTCGCAGCATCGTGGGCGAGTGGCGCGAGTGGGGTCAGGTCCTGAACATCCCGACGCAGAAGCCGGTCGACTTCGAGTGCCTGGAGGACATCGCGCAGAAGGCGGAGCAGCGCGCCTCCATGCCCGACACGCCGGCGTCCGCGGCCGAGCCCGAAGGGGCGCCGAAGGCCGACGCCGCGGCAGCGACCGCGACGACGAAGTCCGGCGCCAAGCCCGCGACCGAGAGCGGCGGCGGGACCCACATCCTGATCGTCGACGACGACCCCCTGTCGCTGAAGGTGCTCGAACGGCACCTCGTGCGCGCCGGGTACCGCGTCAGCACGGCGAAGGACGGCAACGAGGCCCTCGAGGTCGTGCTGCGCTCGTCGCCGCAGATGGTCATCGCGGACTGGATGATGCCGGGAATGAACGGCATCGAGCTGTGCGCCGCGCTGCGCCGCATCGAGAGCGGCCGCAAGATCTACTTCCTGCTCGTGACGGGCGAGAACGAGGACGAGAACGTCGTCCGCGCGTTCGACGCCGGCGTCGACGACTACCTGCTGAAGCCGCTGAACCCGAAGATCCTGCTCGCCCGCGTCAAGGGCGGCAAGCGCATCATCGACCTGCAGCGCCAGGTCGAGAAGGACCAGCAGGTGCAGCGGCGCCACGTCGCCGAGTTGCAGCTGCTGACGCGCAAGTTGCGCACCGCGGCGCTGACCGACGCGCTGACCGGCATGCCGAACCGCCGCTACGCGATGCGGCGCCTGGGCCAGGTCTGGGAGTCGACGCAGCGCACCGGCAACCCGCT